>CALHCH010000001.1 GCA_937930555.1 Candidatus Absconditabacterales bacterium
AACGACTCTCTCCTCACCTCAGAGCTGAGGAAATATATCCTAGATTTTGAAAAAGAATATGTGACCACACTCAGTGACTACAAAGAACACATCGCCCCATCCTACCGAGAGGTCAGAGGTGGAGACTTCAATATCTCATGAGTACTAGGCAAGACCTACTATACGCATAGCTATCCATCATATATAGATTTCTTGTGGACCAGGGATATGATGTGATTATATGCCAAACGAGACATGAGCCGATATATCTACCCAGCAGATGATAGCTCTATCAAATCAGTACTCAAAAGAAGATCTACTATGCTCAAGGCAGAGATCTCCTCAGCAGCTGAAAAAGGTATCACTATGGATACCGATGTCTCTGTAGAATACCAAGACGTAGAAAACATCAGACAAAAACTAGCCACCAGAGAAGAAAGATACTTCCAAACCAGTATGTACACGACCATATACGAACACGATACAGAAAAACTCAGAGAAGAAGCAAAAAAGTTTGAGCAAAAAATCGCGGGATACGGTATCAGAGTCAAGCCTGCATCCCAAAGAATGGATGAGTGACTCACGGTCACACTACCGCTATGTATCGATGATCTAGATATACCTAGAAGCACAGTCACTACCTCACTCGCTGGGAGTTTTCCATTTATCTCCAATGATCTCATCGAAAATCAAGGAATCCTATACGGGATCAATCTCCATTCGTGATCCTTGGTTATTTTTGATAGATTTGCCAAAAGACTACCAAATGCAAATGCACTCATACTCGCTACCTCTGGTGCTGGTAAATCATTTGCGGTCAAGCTAGAGATACTGAGATACCTCCTGCTATGAGTAGATGTGATCGTGATAGATCCAGAAAACGAATACAGATCTCTCGCTGAAAAAGTGTGAGGCACCTATGTAAATATCTCGGTAAACTCTGCACAGTATATCAATCCATTTGATCTGCCGCCCAAGATACAAGACATAGACTACAAGCCTGGAGATCTCCTAAGAGGACAGATCATGAATCTCATCTCACTGATATGAGTGCTCATCTGAGGACTCTCACCAGCAGAAGAAGCGCTGCTAGACAATGCTCTCCAAGCCACCTATGCACTCAAAGAAATCACTCTCACCGATGATGATCTCACCGATAGGACTGTCCCGATGATGGAAGACCTCCTGCATGTCCTGGATGGGATGAAGTGATGAGACCTGATGTGACTCAAGCTCAGCAAGTATGTGACTGGTACTTTTGGCAAATTGTTTAATAACAAGACAAATGTAGATCTCAACAATCAACTCACGGTGTTTTCTATCAGAGATCTAGAAGACGCACTCAAAACCCCAGCAATGTTTAATATATTGAACTATATCTGGACCAAAGTAAGATCACAAAAGAAAAAGAGACTCCTAGTGATAGATGAAGCCTGGATCATGATGCAGCAAGAAGTATCTGCACAATTTCTCTACCAATTGATCAAGAGAGCAAGAAAATATGGTCTATGAGTGACCACAATCACGCAGGATGTAGAAGATTTTATCTCATCCAAATACGGTAAACCAATCGTATCCAACTCCTCACTCCAGCTACTCCTCAAACAATCCACCTCTTCGATCAAATCCCTAGAAGACGCGTTTGGGCTCTCAGAAGCAGAAAAACAACAACTCGTGGCTTCTAACATATGAGAGGGACTTTTGTTTGCTGGCAATCAGCACGTAGCAGTCAAGATACTCGCCTCTCCCGAAGAAGCAGAGTTTATCACCACAGACGTAACATAGAGAGCAGAAAATATAAAGAGATAGTAGCTATAATTTTAATCACTATCGTTTCAATGAAAAAAATATGTCTTGCATTAGTTGCTATGTTTCTGGGACTTACTTGTGTGAGTAGTGTTGTGCATGCTGGGAGATTTCAGTGAGTATTGGAGGATTCGCTCAGTGGCGGTGAGTGAGAGCTGCCAGGTGGCAATACCCTCCTAGACTACCAAGAGACATCACTCGTGAGTGAGGTATGATGAGCAGAAGGTATTAGAGATTTATTGATCACCATAGCAGTGACCATCTTGATACCTGTATTTGTGTTTGCTGGGATTATCATAGCGATATTATGATTTTATAAGTTGATGACGTCTGAGGCAGAAGACGAGACATCCAAAGCCTGGAACTATATCATCTATGGGGTCATATGAGTGATGATCATGATCTCAGCCTGATACATCACCAACCTCCTGGTGGGTGCAGATGGGAGCGGATCAGCTAGCAGTGTGTTTGATTTTGAGGGACGATCGGAGCTGGATGGACCTGCTCTAGCAGCACAGATCTATGAGATGATAGCCTACCCGCTTCTCAAGATATTTTTAAATCTTGCTATGGGGATACTATTTATCATCGTGATGGTCAATGCATTTAAGATGATATTTAGTCCTGATGACAATATCGTGAGCAAAGCATGATCTATACTGGTATACTCTATCATATGAGTCCTAGCAATACTGCTCTCCAAAAACATCGTAGAACTCGTGTACGGAAATTATGAACAAGTCATCGTCAAACTCAACCCAGGTGAAGAATGAGAATTAGGAGAAGTATGATTGTTGTTTGGTGGATTGGGTGGAGACTGATGAGTGACGATCAGAGCTAGCGCACTAGAGAGGATCCGATGAGTCATCAATCGAGTCCTGTGATTGGCGACGTTTATAGTGACGGTGATCATCATCTATCTAGGATATATGATGCTCATCAAGCCCAACGACGAAGACAGCACCAAAAAAATCAAAAGCTATTTGATCTATATGATTATTGGGATATTTATCATAGGGTTTAGTTATCTCCTGAGTAGGATGCTGATTGTGACGTGATAAGTTGGATGAATGAGATTAGAGTTGGAGATAAGAATAAGAATCAGTATCTTATTTCTATTTTCTATTTTCTATTTTCTATTTTGAATAATATCGTCCTAGTTTGAGTCTGATGAGCTGGTGTCTCTGCCCTTGCGAGACTGTTTTTGCAGTTGTGATGTACGGATATTGTAGGTATAGACAGCGTAGAGTCAGAGATTACGCAAAATCTAAAATCTCAAGGTATTGCGATCACTATCTGAACTGGTATATACGAAGTCCAGCCAGATGATTTTGTGATATACTCTAGCGCAGCCATTGACTCTATCGAAGTACAAACATCACTCTCCTATATAGGTCAAAATCACAAAAAAGTCTTCCCTCCACTAAGTTATTTTCAATTTTTGGGAGAGATATCCAAGTATCTCGAGACGATTGCGATCGCTGGGACGCACGGCAAGAGTACCACCACTGCCCTCACAGCACATACCCTCTCACAGCACTATCCGATGTTTGGGATCGGGATAGTGTGAGCTGGAGTAGCTGATCGATGATGAGACAATGTCAGAGTCAGCACGACCCATATATCAGACATCAAAGACATCATCCATCATATCATAGATCCCAAATGACCAAGCATAGAACACCTGATGAAAAAATATCTGTTTGTGATCGAAGCATGTGAGTACAACTACCAGTTTCTCTCACTAGATGTAGACTACGCTGCCCTGACCAATATAGAACTAGATCACGCTGATGTATACGGTACGTTTGCAAATTATTTGGATACCTTCGTACAGTTTTGTAATAAGGTAAAAAAATGAATCTTTAGTTTTGGTGATACGCAGTGACTTGAGACTATACAGGACCATAGTGATGCACCGCTACATATGGTACAGCAACAGCATTTTGAATTTGCTCATATGCTATGAGCGCACAATCATCTCAATGCGAGTCTTGCACTAGATGTGTGTAAACACCTCACACAGCAGGCGCAAAAAGACAAACAATCTGAGTTACCCCTTGATAAGGGGGTCGAGCTGGGTGAAGCCAGCGAGGGGGGTTTGAAAACTACTATACAATGATTTACCTCTCTACGAAGAAGATGAGAACTCCTATGACACAATACTCACTGAGTACCAGTCATCACAGACTACGCACATCATCCTACAGAGCTTGCTAGCATCCTCCAAGCCATATCAGAAAAATATTCTCCCTCTCCTAGCGAAGCGGTTGGGACAAGGTGAATGACGGAGTCAGAGATGGTGCCCTGGGGTGGAGGGTCGGAGTGAGGGAAAATTCACCTCATCTTCCAGCCTCACCAAGCACGTCGTGTGGTGGAGTTTTGGGATGAGTTTGTGGATACGCTCCAGACAGTAAATGACCCAATAATATATAACATATATACCGCTAGAGAAAACATAGCAGATCTCGCAGACTACACTATCTCCTCATCGCAGCTCCAGTCTGAGGTCTGAGGTCTGAGGTCTTTTGATGAGCTAGGAGAGTTGTTTGTAGATCAGTGTAGTGGGACATATATCACCGACTATACACAGATACAACACATCATCTCACAGCAGACTGAGTGAGTGATACTTGTATGCACAGCAGGAGATTTGGATTGGGAAGTGAGGAAGTTTATTGCAAGCTAATATCCTTTATCTATAAAAAAATCAAGGCATCTCAAATGCTACATTCCGCATTATCTGACAGTTCACGCTGGATCCTTTGGTCGTGCCCCCTAATGACTCCTCAATACCTCAAAAAACCTCTCCACATCCCTCATCTCCGTATATGCCCAGAGCGATATCCTACACGTCACTCATAGATCACACTGCTGGTGATAGATATGTGTACAATGCGTCCCTGTCCTAAGCGCTATACCGGCACGATCCATCTGCTGCTCTAGCTCATGCACAGATCATCTACTAAGGACAAAAGAAAACACCCCCACTCTCCCCTCATCGGTCTGGAGTCACAACAACTGTATCACTCCCTCCTGCTCCAAGAGCACAAACTGCTCCAAACAATACTGCATCAACGGTCTTTCCAACTGATCTATGGTATCATATCAGATACTATCTATATAGCGTATCGCCTCCGCCAGACTCAGTGCTCATACGATATTGGGCGTGCCTGGCTCGAGACTATCTGGAGCTCATATATAGGTCATCCCATCCTGCGTCACACGCTCCACAGCTCCACCTCACACTCTGCCTGGGGTGAGTTTTTTTAGATGTTGTTTTTTTCACCATAGTACACCGATACCTGTCAGCGCACCGAGTTTGTGTCCAGTAAAAAAACAAAAATCACATCCCAAATCGGACACATCCACAGCAAAGTGAGCGATAGCCTGACTCGCATCTACCACGATATATGGAGACACTCCCCCCTCATAGAGGGGGGCTAGGGGGGAGTCTACATACGTAGAGAGAGTCTTGATCTCCTGCTCCCATATACTCCCCGTGACATTACTACACAGCGAGAGGGCTATGATTTTTGTGTTTGTATCTACAAGTGAAATCACTTCATCAGTATCTAGCACTCCATCTACTCAGATATGTACTCGGCGTAGCTGGGCACCAGTATGCTCAGCCAGCATCTGTCGTGGGAGGAGATTGGCGTGATGCTCGAGGTCGCTGAGGATGATATTGTGCTCGGGTCCGATCTGTCCTGATCTGATCAGAGATCGCACGAGGAGATTGGCACTATCGGTGCTACTTGAGGTCCATACCACCTCCGACTCATCATATGCTCAGACAAACTCTGCTACCGTACTCCTAGCTTGCTCGTATAGTGCTTCAGATCTGCGTGATAGATCGTATTTGCCTCTATGGATATTGGCATAGTCAGTGCTGAGATATGACGATACCGCATCTATGACCACCTGTGGCTTGTGGAGCGTAGACGCACTATCCAGATAGATCATCTCTGGATGTGAGGCGAAGATTGGGAAATCGTTTTTGATTGAATTCATGAGCCATATAATACAAAATATAATCTACAAAACTATAGTATATCATATAAAAAAATGGTAATAACATATCTCTACTAATTGTTACTACCATCTATAACTCGTAAAAATCGTGATACACTAAGCAACAAATAGTAAATTCCAAAAAATAATTTGCTGTACCAAAAAATCGACCAGTCCGTTGGTCGATTTTTTGGTAGTAGTATCATATATCAATTGTGTCTATGCGTCTATCGTTGCTTGGATAGTCTCTCTGATACCTTCAAGAAGATCCAATACTGTCTCATCCTCTACTCTATCGATTCTTGCATTTATTTTTTCTATTGCTCTTTCTAGTCTATCTACATCTACAGTTTCGATGATCTTTTTTACCATAGTTGCGTGATCTGCTTTGAAATGTTTTCCAGGACCTCTTTTTTTGTATGATTTCTTCATCTTTACTTCACCGTTTTCTACATAGTATGCACGAGCTTTATCAAAACTTTCTTGCACTTTTTCTAGCATGTCTTCACTATCATGACTATCGTCACATTTTTTTGCATCTGAATTGTTTGCACAGTACTCAGCTTTTGCAGCTTCTTTTTCTGCTGTTTGTGCTTGTATCTCAGCACTATATGCAGCAAAATCATTGTTCATCACTGCTGCACTGAGAGCTTCTTGGCGAGCTGCGTACGCTGCCACATCCTTGTCGCTTTTTTTAGCTCTATGTGACATATTGTATCTCATCTCTCATCTGTCTCCTCTCTCTCCATGATCTCATCATCTAGGATGATCTGCACTTGCGATACCTCATGTGAGCATCATAGCGAGTACACCATATAGCATTACTTTGTTGATAGTTGTTTTCATAGTTGTGATATCAAAAGAATAAAACACACCAAAAGTGTATGATCATATAATACAAATCAACCTTAAAGTATTCTTAAGCATCTTATATGGTAGAGATAAGGTTAGAATAGTATGTTGGTATACAAAAAGCCCAACCATATAACGGGGTTGGGCTTTTTAGAAACTTAGAACGAGGAAATCACTCGAGCTCATGATTGTAATTACCTTTCATATGTCCATAAAGAAATCTCATAGTGGTATGTTGTGGATTACCATCCCAAACCTCTACATAAATCTGAGTTGCCTTAGTATCAGCTGTAGCATCAATAGGCACCTCAACTGCAAGTGAAGCTCTATATCCATCAGTAGTCTGGCAGATAGGAAATCTTTCAAACTTTCCTGGTATTTCTGTATATGTCCTATTGCGATCTTCATAAAGAATGTCCTCGTAGGGGCCGTTGAAATCTTTTAGAAATCGTGCCTCATCAGATCTAGATGAATCGGTAACTTGTAAAACAATAGCAATGTAATTATCAATATCTGCTTTTCTCATTTCTATATTTTATTGGTTAATAATTAATTTCAATTTATACTCTACCAGCAAGCTTTATTACTGTTTTTAGTACATCTTTCATAATCTCTTGATTCTTCTTAGTATGAGTTATTTCATACCAAGATTTTAGTCTACTCTCTGATTCAGCAGTGATATCTATAGCGTCCCAACTACCAGTGAATAGCTCAAGAGAGCCTCCTTTTTGCAAGAAGTTATCTCTATATGCAAGAATCTTTCTAGGGCCAGTATTTGTTTTAACTTTAGGTAAATCTACAGTTTTTTGTCGAAACAATAAAGTAAACTCTTTGCCATTAGAGCCAATATCTGTTACTCTATTTACTATCCCTAATAATGTGTAGCCAGCTCCAATAACTGTTCTGATATTCTTTCTAGGATCAAACTGAACTCTCTTAGTTGTCTTTGATCTTTTCCTATAGATTTTAGAAATCTCTTTCAAAAAATTATTTAATTCTTTGCCAGTAATCTCTCCTAAATTGTCAGGGTGAATATATTCTTGGTGAGCCAATGGTGCAAGCATAGATCTATTATTCCCGCCAGGATCTCTCTTGTGTAAAATCACCTGTAATGGGTTAGATCTTTTTCTACTAGCACTCAATCCCTGATCTGCTCTATCTTTGTATTGGATAGCAGAAAAACCCAATGGATCAATCAGGTGATTATAAATACTACCACCTGATAACTTATTTAATTTACTACTCATTTTTATCTTTTATTAAATTAGTGAATCAATATTAAAATCTACATTGTCATTGCGACATCATCTCTTGTTCCGTACTTTTAAAGAACTCAAGCAATCTACTATATCAATATAATATATAAAGTCAATAAAAAATCGCCCCTCCCGAGACGATCCCAACTTGTCTAATTCACCTAATTTCATCAACTCGTTTAAACTACTCCACTTCTACCTTCTTGCTACCCCCACTCAGCAGATATGCCAGCGGCGCAGCTACAAATATCGAACTATAGGTACCAGCGATCACACCCATACCTAGCGTAAACGCAAACATCTTGAGTATACCTGTACCAAATACATACATCGCAGCGATCACAAGCAGTGTAGAGATCGATGTGGCCAATGATCTCCTCATGGTCTGTCGCAAGCTCCTATCAAAAACTTCCGCACGGTCAAAAGCCGCTTTTGCGACTTTTTTGTCCTTCTTCTTTTTCTTTTTGCCGTCTTCTTGTTCATCCTCCTTGAGATAGTCTAGCGTGTTTTCACGTATTCTATCAAAAATCACAATCGTATCATTGATACTATATCACATCACCGTGAGCAGCGCAATGATAAAGATCGTATCTACCTGGATGGTTTCATTCATCGACATTATCAGCCCATATACCCCACTAGCAAAACTCACATCAAAAATCATCGTAAAAATCGTCACGATAGCCAACAAGAGTGGTGAGATCACCTTACGCATCCCCGCAAATGAAAACAGGATATAGATCGCCATCAGTATAGTACCCCATATCAGCGCTTGTCTAGCAGACTTGGTGATATAGTCACCGATACTTGGTCAGATCACGGACTGCTCGAGGATATTGTCTCTAGATGCTATGATACCATTGTCTACCATAGTACTCTGGATGAGCTCAGTGATAGCTGATACCTCGTCATTTCAACTAAATCTCTGTTGTAGCAATACACTACCGTACCCATCCTTATTGCCTTTGGTGATCGCAAAGTCAGTGTATCACGCATCAGTCATCGATGTCTCCAGGATTCAGATCTGCTCATCACTGATGCTTTGATCAGTCACCACCTCCATACCACCAGTAAACTGGATACTCGGACGCAAATTGGAAAAGAATAGTCGCAATGCTGTAGCTATTACGACTCCAGCGATACCGAGTCGTAGCATTGTCTTATTGATGATTGAGAATTGTTTCATATATGGTAGATAATAAATCAAAAATAATATCACTCTCGATACGATCACGTAGAAGCACGGTCATTGCGAGGAGCGTAGCGAGGTGGCAATCTCGTTTTTTACAGCTGATCTGCTAGGTCAATCCATTCAGGATTTGCTTCCTCTATCAATCTCACTTTTCTAGCTCTATTTCATTTTTTCAATTGTTTTTCTCTTTGTATAGCATCTGCTGTATGGTCATATTGTTCGTAGTATACAAGCATATCTAGATTGTATCTACTCGAAAAAGAGTTGTTTGCTTTATCTTTGTGTTCTTGTATTCTTCTCGTCAAGTTATTTGTGACTCATATATACAAGGTTCAGTTTTTCTTATTACTTAAGATGTATATTCGTCAATTGTTCATCTTAGGTTGGTTGGTAAATTCATGAGATTGCCACGCTACGCTCGCAATGACGAATTGCTACCACTCTACGACTCTCTCATCCAAAATCAATAAGAGCAAAAATGATTTTCTTGGAAGTTTAGCTTGACATTCACTGATATATATATATAAGATGTTTTCGCTCCTGGGTTCCAGGAAATACAAAAAATATAATCATGGAAATTATTGAATATACTCTTGTTTTTTCAGCTTCAGCGTTCGGTATCGGCTATGTTATGAATAGGTGGAAATTAATTGCGTTAACTTGGTTTGTGGTCTTCATTATTATCCCATTTTTCAAAAAAGATTTACACCTACTAGAAGCAATAAAGAAAACTTCTAGTATATCGCAACAGGGCAATACGCCACTGATATTAACATCTATTCTTGTCCTAATTGCAGCAATGTTCTTTGGTATGTACACGGCAGACCAACACAAGAAACTCCTAAACAAGTAAGATGAAATCATTCCATTTCTCCAAAGTCAATCCATATGGGTTGGCTTTTTTCTTACCTCTATTTTCTACCTACTATCCTCTAACTCTCACCTCACCATTCACCACTGTCAGCTTCTCCATCGCCTGCTCCGCCCCATCCTCTTGGGCTTTCTTTTTGTTGGTGCCTGTACCGCGACAGACTAGCTGATCCAGCACATATACATCCGCACCAAACAAGGTCACATCTCCACTCGAGGCAAACTCCAATTCTACCATATCGTATCTGGGCGTTTCGTTATGATATTTTTGTATCAGCTCTTGGAGGAGATTTTTTCGACTTTTGGTCGGCATAGCTGGCTCGTCTCATAGGAGCGTATATATATACCTGGTGATAAACTGCTCTACCTCGTCCCATCCATACTGCATATAGATATATGCTATCAGCGCCTCCAATCCATCACTCAATACCGAATCCTTGTCTGCTCATCCACTCCTCGTCTCTCCCACACCTATCCTGATCACCTCTCCTAGGCCGATATTTCTCGCAACCTTGGCCAGCGTGGACTCCTTGACTAGGAAGATCTTGGACAAGGTCAGCTGCGACTCTGTGATATCGGGAAAGTGATCATATAGCAATCTCGCCACCACAGCACCCAACACAGAATCACCCAAAAATTCTAACCTCTCGTTGTGAGCTACTGTCCCGATCGGATAGTCCATCGCGTATGACTTGTGTGTCAACGCCTGTCACAAAAGCTCCTCATCTAGTGATGAGGTAGGCAGTCAGAGTGAGTTGAGAAAGTCGATGTTGTTCATAAGTTTTACTTAGTATTGCTAATATAAAACAGATAATTTAAAATACAGAAGTTAATCAAAATCAAAGCATATATCAACATAATAACAAATCACATACTATCTCATCAATACTGAATAACCTCAACTGATATTGTTATAAATTGAAATAAGCTCAACAATATCGAAAAGAATACAAAAAGAATAAATCAGAGCCATTGATTATTTTTCCTTAGTTTTCTATAGAATCATAATCACACTATTCCAAATAAGATGCATATAGATTTTACTACATCCACAATAGGGAAAGGACATCTATTTCGCTCCGTTCAAATTAGATTTATTTCTTCAGTTCATCAACTTGATAGTAATGCAGATCATGTTCCAATACCAAGCTGAGCGTTTGCTGTATTGAAATAAGTATATATTCAAATAAGCGTCAAAAGAATAAATAGAATATTTAATCGTATATATATCTTTCTTGGTAATGATTTTGGTAAGTTATTGGCAACAACAAAGAATGAATACAGAAAAAGTGTGCCCAAAAGAATCACATATAGCAATTCAAGTCAAAGATCTAAAGGACAATTCCAAGCAAGAAAAAGAAAAGACATGGTAGTGCATAAATTAAAGATCTTGTTTGTGCATAAGAAGACACACTCGTCAATTGTTCATCATAGGTTGGTTAGTGATTTTACGAGATTGCCACGCTACGCTCGCAATGACGATTGTTTATCAAATTCTTTTGCATTAAAGCAAACAGCAGTACCTACTACTATTTTTCAAGTCCCTCAAATATTTTATGTCCTATACCATTCAGTAGTTTTGGACTACTCTCATCTCCATATCTCTTGGCCAGCTCTACCATTTCATTGAGCACTACCTCCTTGGGGGTGTCGAGATGGGTATATTCTACATATCATAAGATAAACAATACTCTATCCATTAGATCCATACTATCATAGCCAAATGTAGCAGCATATATATCTACCAACTTACGTACAGGATCTATACTTTCACTAAATCTTGGACCTAGCTCTTTGATATATTCAAAATCTATCTCGCTCGTCTCAAATTTTTCAAAATAGTTTTCTATAATATATACTATCTCTCTATCAAAATCACCATAGTATCCATCTTTGAATACTTGAGCAAGATCAACATTTTCTTCTAGATCATCACCAGGATTGGCTACGATCTTCCTGATCTTGTCGATATCCGTGATAGCGGCCTGATTTTTTCCTGCCATCAAGAAAAAATACTGTTCGTAATAATATACGAGCAGTATTTTTCTAGCATTTATTCTAGCTTTGATATTCATAATCAGCGAAGCGATAAAATGTTGAACTGTTGAAACGTACTATATGCAGTTCACATTCCAACATTTTCTACTTTTAGCTTTTTACTTTTTACTTTCGCGTAGCGCTTATGCTTCTATCACATCAGCACCCTTTGATTTTACAGAAACCACCTGCTGACCTTTGTAGAATCCAGATTCAGGACATACTCTATGATTGAGTTTTCGACATTGACCCTCATCGGACCATCTGGTCTGGATCTTGTCATTCCAAAACTTCATCTTCACTCTTTTCCAAGCGCTATGTCTCTGTTTTTTCTTGGATATAGGTCTTTTCTTTCTTGGTCAGATCATTTTTTTTAAATTAAGAATTAAGAATTAAGAATTAAGAATACACATTACAAGAGTCTTGTTTCTTGTTTCTGTATTCTTGTTTCTTTATATTATTTACCTCCGTCTAGCTCGTCTTGAAGTGTTTTGAGTTCATCCCACTTATCGTTTTTTGCAAGTGTTGCTTGTTTTTTCCAGGTTTTTGGGTCATGTTGTGAGAGACCATTGTCTGCTAGGATGGTTCTGAGATTAGCTACTTTACTAGCACTTAGATCTTCAAAACTCTTGATACCGTTGTCTGCAAATACAGATGCGATCTTAGGACCAATACCTTCGATCTTAGTCAGATCGTCAGCACCAGTATCTTTCGCAGCTGTTTTAGTGGTTTTAGCATCCTTAGATGCTGTTTTAGCTTCCTTTTTCGCTGCTTTTGGCGCAGCTTTCTTTTCAGCTTTTGGTTTTGGAGTTGCAGCTATATCGCCAGCTGGCAATACTTCTACCACTGTTCTCTCGTATTTTCTCCCATCAAATCTCACAAACGCTTTTTTGCGGAAAGAAACGATACCATCGATGCGAGCATGGATAGTGAAGTCCTTGGATGTGTATGCTCCAGCACCTGCTTTGTATTTTCATCATTGTTGTCTGATGATGATATTACCAGCACGCGCAGCCTGTCCACCATTGAGCTTAAGCCCATGATAATTTGCATTGGAGTCTCTGAGGTTCTTTGCCGATCCGGCAGCTTTCTTATGAGCCATTTTTTTTAGTAAACTAAATTTGGTGTTTTCCGCAGAAAACGGTTATCAAGATACTGTTTTTGTCAATCATTGCAAGCTTGAATTGTGATCAAATTCTCTACTCTGTATTACCCTCCTCTATCACACCATCCAACACATTGCCTCATCCGTTTTCTGCAGCATATGTCGCTCTATAGATATCACCTACTGGGAGGAGTCTACCGATGATGACATTTGCCTTGAGATCTGAGAGCGGATCTATCGCTCATCTGGTAGATGCGTCTACCATCACACGGATTGTCTCTTGAAACGATGCAGCAGACATCCAAGAGTTGGATTGTTTGGCTACTTGTGTGAGTCAGAGTGCGAGTCTGTCACCTCTTGCTGGCTGTTTGCCATTTGCTTCTAGCTCTCTATTTGCTGTGAGCATCTCTTCGTACTTAGCTATCGTACCAGGGATAAAGCTACTATTCCCAGCATCTTCTATCATCACCTTGGAGAACAGTTGTTTTACAATTGTCTCCATATACTTGTCATTTACGCTCTGTCATTGTGAGGTATATACTTTCTTGATCTCGTTTACGATATATCTTTGCGCTTCTAGCTCACCTACTACCTTCATATATTCTCTGATATCTATACCACCTGTAGTGAGGAGTTGTCCTTTGTATACTTGCTGATTTTGCTTGATCCTCACGGTAGTACCTACTGCTACTTTTTTGGCTACGACGTGGAGTTCTCACAGCACTATATGGTCTTTGTGTACTTCTAGCACCTTACCGCCTGTCTTGATCTTGAGCTTGCTTCTCCCCTTCACGGCAAAATTACCTCACTTGTCGATCATGTCTCATTTTTTGACATCACATGTATATCCATCCTTGATGACATAGGTCACTGGTATTGGTTCGCTGGTGATCTCGATAGTGGATTTTTTCGCTCATTCTACATACTTCGCAGTTCCATCAAACGGCGCGATCACAGCTGGTTTTTTTGGATTTCTAACTTCAAACAATTCTTCTACTCTCTTGATACCATTGGTCATATCTCACTCTGTGTTGGCTACTCACCCACTATGGAACGTACGCATCGTGAGCTGTGTACCTGGCTCACCAATTGATTGGGATGAGATAATACCTACTGGACTACCGATCTGGACTATATTTCTGGTAGAGAGATCTATACCAAAACAGTTTTGACATACACCTGAAACGGTATCACAGGTGAGAGCGCTTCTTACAGATACCACATCTACTTCAGCATCCAAGATCAGCTGCACATTAGCAGCATCCAGCATGGTGTTTTTGGTGAGGATGACGTTGCCATTATTGTCACTGACATCTTGACCCAACACTCTACCAAAAATCAACTCATCAAATGGTTCGTTTCTCATTTCGGCTTCGTCTTTGGAGATGTAGATGAAGTTGTGTGTACCACAGTCTTGGGTACGGATGATAGACTCTTGCGATGCATCTACCAGTCTACGAGTGAGGTATCCAGACTCAGCAGTCCTGAGCGCTGTATCAGCCTTACCTTTTCTAGCACCATGAGCAGAAATAAAGTATTCGATCGGACTAAATCATTCTAGAAGTGAAGATTTGATCGGGAGCTCGATAATCCTACCGGACGGTGAAGCAACAAGTCATTTCATACCAGCCATCTGGGTCATCTGTCATCGATTACCTCTCGCCTTGGAGTCAATCAATGAGAAGATATCTGATCATTCTTTGTATGCTTCTTTTACGAGTTGTTCGATCTCTGCCTTGGCATCAGATCGGATTCTTACGATCATCTTATGTTTTTCTTCATCGTGCAAAAAGCCCTTAAATCGGAAATTGTGCACTTCATTTACCTTGTCTCAAGCGATAGTAAGTATTTCTTCTTTTTCTGCTGGGAGATTGAGATCAAATACATTCATCGTCACAGATGACTTGGTAGCAAAATGAAACCCTGCATCCTTGAGATTGTCAGCTGTCTCTACTGTCTCAGCTCTACCATACTTATCAAATATCCTATCCAATACTCACTTCAATCATTTAGATCATACTTTTTCGTTGATATATCTTACTTTTTCTGGGATGTATGAATTGAATATTGCTCTTCCTACGGTAGTTACAATATGTTTCTCACCTGTTTTGAGGAGGATTCTATTTTTGACATCTACATTGCCTGAGTGGTATGAGCTCACCACCTCTGCGATACTTGCGTATTTACCCTGGATACCTATCCACTCTTTATGTTCAGTATAGTGTTGGTTGATGTCTTCTATACTGTATTGTTCGGTTGGAGAGTTTTCGTCAGTGATATAATATATACCGACCACAAGATCCTGAGAGTGAGAAATCACCGGCTCACCAGACGATGGCTTGAGGACGTTTTGATCTGATGCGATCAGCTCTTTTGCTTCTCTCTGAGCTTCCTCTGAGAGTGGAAGATGTACCGCCATCTGATCTCCATCAAAATCCGCATTGAACGCAGGAGTAACCAATGGATGGATACGTATGGTCTTACCAGGCATCAGCTTGATCTTAAACGCTTGGATAGAGAGTCTATGCAGCGTCGGAGCACGATTGAGCAATACGTATTTATCTTCTATCACTTCTTCCAATATTCTAAGAGCTATCGGATCTTGATCTTTGATGAGTTTTTCAGCTTGTTTTGGGGTATGTGCGATCTTACGCTCAATGAGCTTACCAATAATAAATGGAGTAAACATCTTGACCGCAAGGTACAATGGGAGGCCGCATTCATCAAGTTTCAACCCAGGTCAAATGGTAATTACCGAACGTCAAGAATAATCCACACGCTTACCTAGCAAGTTTTTACGGAATATACCTTCTTTACCAGAAAGCATATCAGTGAGTGATTTGAACACCTTGCTAGATCATCCAGGACCAGTGGTTCCTCATTTTTCTCATACGAGGAGATTATTTACTGATTCTTGGAGAAGTCTGATTTCGTTTTTCTTCACTACATCAGGCATACCTACCTGGATCATCTTCTTGAGTCTCAAGTTCCTCATCAATACTCTTCTGTAGAAGAGGTTTACATCAGAAGAAGCAAACTTACCACCCTCGAGCTGTACTACAGGTCTGAGATCCGGTGGTATCACTGGGAGATGTTTCAGCACCATCCACTCAGGTTTGACGCCTGAGATATAGAGATTGATCAATAATTTAAGCTTTTTAAACATTTTCTTTCTCGTCTCGCCTTTGAGTGACCCAAACGTTTCTAGGATATTTTTGATTTCTTCTTTGATGTCTGTCTTGGTGAGCAATTCTAGTATCGCCTCTGATCCTGACATAAACGTAAATGCCCCTTCGTATCTATAAAAGATGTTTCTATAGTCGCTTTCTAGGATAGTCGCACCTACATCGAGATTGGATAGGATAGATTTTACTCTACTATATTCTTTTTCTAGAGCTGTTTTGTTTTCTTCGTATACCTTGAGGAGCTGTTCTCTCTCCACCACGATTTCTTTTTCTTTCTTTTTTCATTCACCATCAGCTGCAGACTTCTTTTCCTTGTCATATATGGTATCTAGATCGTTTACTCTATTGTGATAGTCTTTGTCTAGTTGAGCAATGATGTCCTTTTTTTGTGCTTCATTGACGTCCGTCACCACATATTTCACAAAATACAAGATCTTCTCTATCTCATTGATAGACAAATTCAAAAGTAGACCGACTCTCGATGGAGTTGCTTTGATATATCGGATGTGTACCACAGGTGCAGCTAGCTCGATATGACCCATACGCTCACGTCTCACTCTAGAAGTGGTGACTTCTACGCCACATCTCTCACACACGATACCACGGTATCTCACACCCTTGTACTTACCACAGCTACACTCAAAATTTTTCATCGGACCAAAAATCGCCTCACAGAAGAGTCCTTTCTGCTTTGGTTTACCGGTACGGTAGTTGATAGTATCTGGAGACTCTACTGCCCCAGCCGACCAGGACAGGATATCCTCTGGAGAAGCTAGCAGTACTTGCAATCAGTCGAAGTTGTTTTTCATGAGACGAAGAAGTTAGTAGTAAATGACAGATAGTGATTGGCTTTTAGTCATTAGTTATTGGTATATGATTGGTAGGTATGTTGTATGGTAACAAATTCTTGATATATGGTAGCTGCTCACACTGTCATCTCGACTGTAGCGAAGAACGCAGTAATGAGCGAAGTGGAGAGATCTAGCAGTAGTTGGTATATGGTACAAGCTCACGCTATATGGTCAGCAATATGATAGATCGTCATTCTGAATTTCATATGTCATCCTGAGCTTGTCGAAGGATAGACGTATGTAATGAAGAATGTCATGAATCTACAATCGGGACTCACTCTCTATCAAATATCAGCATAATGACTATATGTAATAAAAGATTTGACAAATTGATATATATATGTAGTATGTTAGTGTCTGAGCTACTTAGACTAAATAGTTAAAATACAAAGATTATGAATTCATTATTATCACGATTTTTATCATGCTTTGCTGGAGGGGTTGTTGCGTACTTCATACCCATTCCACCACCTGAATGTCTGAATATTGATAATCACACTTACAGTCTTGGTGTATCAGCTATATCTGCAATAAGTGTATTTATTTACTTCACATTAAAGAGTGATCCAGACAAATTAGGAGATGATCAAAGTTAGTCTATTTTGCCAATATTCCCAATGGGTGAGGCTTTTTTTTATTCTCAAGAGATTGCCGCGTCGTACCTCCTCGCAATGACACTACTATGTGCGATAGCCACTGCTGTTCCTCCCTTGATAAAGGGAGCTAGGGGGATTTGCACTAGCCACTCCCCACGTCTCATCTGACTCTTCTGACTCTCATCTGATTCTTCTGCTTATTCCTCTGACCCTCATCTGATTCATCTGTCATATTATTCATCAATCTCCCCACTCTCCTTCATCTCCGACACTAGGTTTTCTAGCATCTCTGTTTTTCCTTCTTTGTCAGATCATTTTTGATCGATCTTCACTTCTTCAAACGACTCCTCTCAGGTGATTCACTTGAGCCCAAGTGTCGATATTTTTTTGATTCTTTCTGCATGTATTTTTTCTATACTTTCTTCATTGAGTGGTTGGATGTTTTGACCAAGTCACTTAAACAAGAAGGTCACGAGATTGAATGACTCTGGCAGACCCTTGATCGAGATGGTTCATCACTTGATGATAGCTTCGTAGCATTTGTTTCTACCTGTGACATCATCGGATTTGATAGTGAGCATCTCTTGGAGGGTGTATACTGCAGAGTATGCCTCCAGTGCCCACACTTCCATTTCACCAAATCTCTGTCCTCAGCTTCTTGCTTTACCTCATAGTGGTTGCTGGGTAATGAGTGAGTATGGTCATACAGATCTAGCATGGATCTTATCCTCTACCATATGCACGAGCTTGATGATGTACATGTATCACACCGTGACCGGATTTGCGTATTTGGTACCGGTCCTACCATCGTAGATATTCATCTTGCCATCAGCAGCAAATCACGCGCTCGTCATCATTGTGCTCATCTGCTCAGCCCCAAAGTCTGAAAACAGCGGCACAGCAAACTTGGTATTCATCGCCTTGGCGATCAACCCCAGCTGCATCTCAAATGCCTGTCATATATTCATACGAGAGATCACTCACAGTGGATTGAGACAGATGTCTATCGGCTCTCCACTTGCCGTATATGGCATATCTTCTTCTGGTACCACGATCGCGATGATACCTTTGTTTCCATGTCTACCAGCGAGTTTGTCTCATACTTCGATCTTTCTAGTGCTTGCTACATATACTTTGATCTTTTTTCTCACACCAGCATTGAGATTGTCTCATTTTTTGCTATCTAGTACAACTACTTCGATCACTTTTCATTGACTACCAGCAGGCATATACAACGAACTATCCTTAAACGATTTAGATTTATCTCCAAAAATAGCCTGAATCAACTTTTCTTCTGGACTCAGCTCTCATTCTGATTTTGGCGAGATCTTCCCTACGAGGAGGTCTCCACCTTTCACTACTGATCAGAGTCTGATCACACCGTCTTCGTCCAGCTGCTTGAGCTTGCTCAGTGATACACCTGGGATATCATTGGTGGTTTCCTCGGGTCAGAGCTTGGTATCTGCTACTTCGATTTCATATTCATTGATATTGACTGAGGTGAGCTCATCATCCTTGACAAGTCTTTGTGATACCACGATCGCATCCTCATAGTTGTATCACTCCCAAGACATAAATGCCACTCTCATATTCTTACCTAGTGCTATCTCTCCATCCACTACAGATGGTCATTCGATCAGCACATCTCACTTTTTTACTTTTTGACCCAATGATACCTTTGGTCGTTGGTGGATTACTGTTTTTTGATTTGATCTTTTAAAGTTGATGATATCATATTCTTTGGTTCATAGCTTGGAGTATTTTACTTTTACTCTTTTGCCATCTACATAGATGACTTCACCTGGTCACTCTGCCTTGGTTACCGCATAAGACATGTCTGCGATATCACCTTCTAGACCAGTCCCTACATATGGAGCTTCTGGCTTGATGAGTGGTACTGCCTGACGTTGCATGTTGGTACCCATCGATGCACGTACCGCATCATCATGATCCACAAATGGGATGATCGAAGTATTTGGAGAAAATATCTGTGATGGATTTACATCCACGTGAGTCACATCATTGATATAAAAAATCTCCATCGTCATAAAATGCCTACCCGGCACTCTTTTTTCTGTGATGTTTCCGTGTTCATCGATAGGAGTAGATATATCAGCTATGACATATTTTTCGTCATACTCAGGCGAGATATACTCTACCTCATTGGACACAAAAGGTCTTACCTTGATCAAGGTTCATTTTTTTCCATGGACTTTTTCTATCGCTTTAGCAGTTTTTTCGTCGATGAGCTGACCGTCCTTTATGAGGATCTTATTTTTGTCTTTGATATCATCATCAGCTATCCTATTGACTAGTTGATCGGCTTTTGCTTCTATCTCCTTGATAAGCTTCATTGCTGGAGTCTCCACAAAACCATACTCATTGATCTTGGAATACAATGATTGATAGGTCACGAGACCAATATTTTGTCACTCTGGAGTCTCGATCGGACAGATACGACCATAGTGAGATGGATGCACATCACGTACTTCAAATGTAGCTGTCTCACGCTTGAGTCATCCTGGTCCCAAAGCGGTGATTCTTCTCTTATGCTCTATCTCAGCCAATGGATTTACTTGATCCAAAAACTGTGAGAGCTGTGATGTAGCAAAATAACTCTTGATACTATTATCTATGATCTTAAAATTTGAGAGACTTGTGAGCTTGATTGGTTCATCTAGATTCAATACTGAGAGCTTACCTTTTACTGATTTGGTAAACTTACGCATCACAGGTGTGAGATGCGCTGTGAGTGTCTCGCCCATAGATCTGATACGTCTGTTGGCTAGATGATCGATATCATCATAATAAAACCCTCTCTTTTTGTTTGCTAGATTGACGAGATATCTCAATGCAGCTACCAGGTCAGTAGAATCAAACAACTGTGCCTCTTCTCACTCCAATGGCTTATCTATATCTAGTTTGACGTTTACTTTACGTCTTGCCACCAGACCGAGATTCATTCTCTCTGGCACCAAGAATATTGATTTGACATAATCCAATGCACTCTCTGCATCGATTACCTCACCTGGTCTCATCTTGTTGTAGATGTATACCGCAGCATCTTCTGCTGTGGTGACGGTGTCTTTGTCCAAAGTCGTCTGGATATAATCAAAATCGTCCTCATCTATGATATCCTCAAACAAGGTCTTGATACTCTCATCAGTCTCAAATCCAAATACTCTAAGCAATGCAGTCACCAAAAATTTTCTAGAGTTGTTGATTCTCACTACCACTCTACCAGATTTTTCGGTAAATACTTGTATCCAAGAACCGTTTTCTGGTATGATCTTGAATGACTGAGTCAATGATCTTTTGTCTTCGTTGAAAAATATACCATATGATCTCGTGATCTGAGAGATGATTACTCTCTCTACACCACTCACCACATATGATCCCCACTTGGTCATCAGCGGCAATATACCGATATTTACTTGTTTATTAAACAAGACTTTTTTGGTTTCGCTATCATGCAGCTTGAGCTTACCAGAGATGATCCCACCATAGGTGAGCTCTTTCTTTTTGCATGTATCAACCGACTCTAGAGCGTCCCCCACCTGTATATCCGTGATAGTGAGATAGAGTTTTTCTCCAGCCATATCATGGATTGGATTGATATCATCAAACAGCTTCACTAGATGCTTTTCGATAAAATCAGAGAACCCGTTTTTTTGCGTCATAAGCAGATCAGGAAATTCTGCAAACTTCTTTTGTTTTGCAAGAAAATCTCTGCCATGCTTAGTCTCAAAAATTTCAATGTTTGCAACTTCAGTGGTCTTTTTTGCCATAAGTAGTGTCAGAAAAGAAACAAAAAATCTTCTCGAGTTCTCGAGACTGTTTTAGTACGTATATAATGAGACCTGTATGAACATCTTAGATAAGAAGCGAAATAAATCTGCTTAGTGATGAATATCTATCCATCAATAACAAAATTATTTCTTGCTTCTGGTGGGTGTAAGACTATGTCTTCCCTTTGCTCTTCTTCTAGCAAGCACATTTCTTCATGCTTTGGTCTGCATTCTTTTCATAAACCCATGTTTTCTTGTTCTTTTTCTCCATTGATATTTTCTGATTCTATTTAGTTTTCCTGGCATGTGAATTAAAGTAAAAAATAAAAATTGGAAAGTAGAAATAATATGTAGATTGAAAAAGTATTTTTACTTTTTACTTTCTACTTTTTACTTTACTTGGTATAATGCATAAGACCCAATTCTCTTGCTCTGATAATAGCTTGTCTTACACGTTTTTGGTGTGTTACAGAGAGTCCTGAGTACTTTCTAGGTTTGATATTACCAAATCTCGTAGTAAACTGTCTCAAAAATGCAGGAGACTTCCAAGAGATCATCTCTAGCATCTCTGGCGTAGTAAATGGATCTTTTTTTGATTTTTTGAACATCTGAATGATATAAAGTGATAAATGAAGGCATAGTTGGTATATGGTAGCTAGATGGCTAACAAATACTTATTCTTGAGATTCTTCCTCTTCGCTTTCTTCCTGCTCCTCTTCTTGTTCTTCCTCTACTTTTGGTGAGAGTTCTTCTCGTCTTTTGGTCAATTCTCACATTTTCAAGAATGATTCGTTGGTACCCATACCAAAAATGGTAAATTTAGCAATTCATTTGATCAATCTCAATTCGGATTTGAGTTCGTCGATCTGATCTCCATCCATCTCTGTATGGTATGAGACATAGTATGCCTGGTCCTGACCAGCTATAGGATATGCTGTAGGCATCAATCCTATCTCATCAGTATCCAAGATCTTTCCATACTTGTTTAGCAACTGCTGTGCTGATTCGCTTGCAGCTTTGATGTCTGGACCTGATAGATTGGTATCTATCACTGTCACGAGTTCATAAGTTTTCATAAGAATATAAGTTGAAAAATAAAGTATCTGGCTTCCCAAATTGGTCGGGAAAGACGAGTCAGGTCTCTCACTGTCGTCCCTACTTCTGGTATGGTATTTTTGTATTTAATATTTTGTTGCTTCCGCCGCTAAGTTACATCTGTATTGCAAACTCTCTATTCTGTATTCTGCTATATAGCATATCTCACATATCCACTCACTGTCGTGTCTCCTAGTGCGTCTTTTACTTTTTTGCTATCGTCAAATATGGATACCTGCTCTAATAGCACAAACTCGCTATATCTCTTATTCATCTTTCCTTTGATGATGTTTTCTAGGATGTCTGCTGGCTTACCGCTATCTTTCATCTCTTCTTCAAACTCAGTTTTCATATCTGCTGTCTCCTGAGCTGGCACATCGTCTACACTGAGGTAGCTAGGATTCATAGCTGCTATCTGGAGAGCCACTTGTTTTGCTGCTTCTGCATCACCGTCATAATATACTACTGCAGCTACCTTGTCACCTGGATGAGTATAGATATATCCAGTATCTGATGAGGTAAACACATCAGCTATCTGCATATTTTCACCAATAGTCACAAAGTTGTCTTGTAGCACTTTATTTAGCTCGTCTTTTTTGTCTTGATCGAGTGATTCAAAACTCTCTACCGCACCGTATCCAGCCACAAGATCTACTATCTGACTAGCAAGATCTTTAAATGTATCATTTTTGGCTACAAAGTCGGTTTCACACGCTAGCTTGAGTCCTACGATGAGATCTCATACCTGCTTGATCATCACGATACCTTCGTGAGTCTCTCTATCAGCGTTTTTTGCTGCTTTGAGTGCTCCTCTCTCTCTGAGCCAGTCCTGAGCACCATTCATATCTCATTCTGATGCTTCGAGTGCTCTTTTGCAGTCATTTAGTGGAGCGTGAGTCAATGCTCTAAGCTCTTTGAGTAGTTTCATATCTACAGCCATAGTGTTTGGTAATGGTTAAAAAAATTAATTTACAAATATCTTATTCTGAGTAATTTGAATAAATCACGCTGCGATGACATAAGTCAATCCAATTATTAATTTTAAATGATCATATCAAGTCTCTGCAATAAACATAAATTGATTGATTGCTAAAATGAAAATTAAAATCACTGCAAATTTATATCAGAATTGATAATATTTCGAAGTAAAATAAAGATGAATTAGTCATACAATTATCTTAACAGATTCGAAGATGTATGCTATACTTGAAGCCTCATTTGAAATTCAAGACTTAACAAGCATATATAGAAGAGGAGCAATAACCAATGTTCGATATAAAAATATCAAAAGCAATGATATTATATGCATCCATTTATATGAAATTAGCGATTCTTTTAATGTTATTCATTTCAGCTTCTCTTTTGAAAAAAGTTTGAGCATAAATAATCATCAAAAAGATAAAAATGAAATCATTGATCACTATTCCTCATCCTCTGCATCCACATCCAACTCAAATATACTCACCATCCATCCTCACAATCCTGCAAATATCGGCATCAGTATCTTATCTTCATTGATGACATATCTTCACTCTCGAGCTTGTTTGGCAAATATCACTCGTATGACCAAAAAACACAAGAACACAAACACAGGCAGTATCCACAAATATGGGATAAAGATAAACACCACTCACAATACCAATACGATAAAGAATGACATCCATCGACCCATAGCTTGTTTGAGGTGAAACATCTCATAGATACTGACTTCGTCCTGAGACAATGCAGCCACTATACCCACAAAAAAGTACATCAACAATGCTTTTTTTCTTTCGATACTGCTAGGCACATAACGATCATCTATCAATCCGTCTAATTCTCTGGTTTCTTTGACCATCAGAACAAAAATGATAAAAAAGTCGCTTGTGATTGCTGTCTCATCTCGCTTATATCTTCACGGGATTCCACGTCGCAATCGACCTTTATTCGCTATGCTCATAAGGTCTCATCCGACTCTGAATGACATTATCTATTGCTTTAGCCGACCTGCCTCCCCCTTGATTATCATCCTCTCACTGTTGAGGAAAAGGGGGATTTGCACTAGCTACTCATTCTCCCCTTACTCTTTTTTCCTCACTCCTTCTTCCGTTTATCCAAATATATACTTCAAGATATAATCTATACTACTAAAGCTGTTGGTATTGCACATGATCACCTGCTGAGTCAAGAATTTGTCAAAATCCGATGAAGCAAGTACTACCGCTTCTGCGTTCAATTTTTGTATCTCTTTAACAAATTTGCCCATATACTGACCATCTACGATCACTACGAGATCTGGCTTTTTTCTGAGGTTTACAACACCTTTGTATACTTGTTCTACCTTTTTGAGCTCTCTCTTTTTCATAGATTGCTCTTTTTTGGTCAATGTATCAAAAGACGGTCCGTCTACAAACGATCTAAGATCCTTGAGACTTCTAATCCTACTCAAAAGCGTATCAAAATTGGTGAGGACACCAGATGGTACCTTATGATTGAGAAAATGGAAATTTGCCTTATCAGCAAGTGCTTCCAATTCTTCTTTGTAAAGTGTTTTTTCACACAATACAAGTATTTCTTTTTTGGATTTTTTTGCATCCGCAATCAATTCTTTTGCAGCCTTGAGCTGCTCCTCAATGATCGCTGGATCAAAAATCACCAACCCGTTGTGTACTCACATCCAAGCATCGCTTGTCTTTGGGTTTGATTTATTTTTGGGTTGTCATATGTAGGCCTTTGCCTTGACGATATCTGTTGCTACAGTCATATGTAATATATCAAAATAAAATTGTTAGTAATTAGTTTCTAATCACTAATGACTTTATTTGAGTGAGATTGTAGCCCCTTCTGCTTCTAGTTTTTCTTTCAATGCAGCCGCTTCATCAGCAGGGATCTTTTCTTTGATCATTACTGGAGCCTGTCCTACCATATCTTTAGCCTCCTTGAGACCTAGTCCTAGGACTTCTTTCACAGCCTTGATCACAGCGATCTTAGATTGACCTACTTCTGTAAGCTCTACAGATACTGAGTCATCTCCTCCATCGTCTCCTCCAGCTCATCCTCATCCTCCTCACATCATTACTGGAGCTGCTGCAGATACACCAAACTCTTCTTCGAGAGCTTTTACAAGATCATTTAGCTCGATAGCTGATAGACCTTTTACCATACCCATGATCTTTTTTGCGTCACCCTTTAGTTCGATAGTAGGTGCTGCGTTTTCTGTTGTTTCTGTAGTTGCTTCTGTTGTTGTAGCTTCATCAGTCATTGTAATAATTGTATATAATATAAAAGAATAATTGTACAAAAATAATTTCAAATCGTTTTGGTTACTCTGCTGCTGGCTCAGCTGGAGCCTCAGGAGCTACTTCTTCTGTCGCTGGCGCTTCCTCTGCTGGAGCATCAGATCACTCTGATGCCTCAGGAGCTGGAGCTTCATCGCTTGCTGCTTCGCTCGTCTCTTCTGCTACAGGAGCTGCTGGAGTCTCCTCCTCTGGAGCTGCCTGATCATCAGCGATAGCCTTGAGCACTCTAGCAAATGATGATACAGGGTGATTCAACATAAACAAGAACTTCCCGATCAATTCTTCCTTGCTTGGAAGATTTGCCAATGAAGTCACATATTCACCGTCTTTCCACTCTGCTCACTCATACCATCATCCTATATAGGAGATACTATATTCTGCTTTTTCTTTCTTTCGTTTTTTGAGTTCTTTTTGGAGTGATTTGAGTGGTGCGTGTTCATCTTCTTCGTTGCTAGAGAGCAACAATGCCACACTACCGTCTAGATCATCCAATGATACTCAGTCATACTTTCACTCAAGTCATTTGAGCAATACTCTTTTTTTGACCACTTGGAGAGATCACTGCTGATCAGCGAGTCACATCCTGAGTGCGTTGATCTCATTTACTGGTATACCCTCGTGCTGGAGCAGCACAATGTTTTTTGCTCCCTCCATCGTCTGGATATACTCCTGAGCCAACTTCTTTTTGTCTTTTTTCAACAATGGCATCAATACTGAGTATGAAATAAAAAGTCGTACTATATAAGATTGTATTTTTCCAAAAAAAAATCTTCTCACAAAGAAGAAGTATCTACCATATATGGTAGATGAGCACTGTCTTCCTCGGTAGGTGTTATGATAACTACATCAGATGAGGATATACATGATATAGATATACTACCGAGATACACAACAATACGATAAAGTAATTGTTATCATATCATCCCGACACTTCGGGACCTCCCAGTCCACATACCATAGTACACATACACTCACATCGTGAAGTTATTGCCCTACTTTCTTTGGATAGCGAGTATATAGGGAAGTTGTGAGTAGAGTCAAGGGATTGTGATACGGAAAATGAGATGAAAAAAAGCTATGCTGGATAAACAACATAGCTTTAAGAATTGCAATAAATTTTGTCTGAAATCAAAAGAACTTAGGAAATATGCCTTCTTGACCCTCGAATAATTCGAGCCAATTTTCACTATAAAACCAATCTGGTACATATGCCTTATCAAGCTCATCTTCTTTGGTAAGTACATCATATGTCCACATACAGTGCTTTTCACTACCTCTAGGCTCTTTTTTTGGCAATTTTCTTCCTGTACGACCCGCTATATTTTGAGGGAAATCATATGTAGGATAAAATCCTCCACTAACTCCAACATAACAACCCTTAGGATGATTGCCAAGCGCAGCAAGTATTAGCTCAACAGCATCATCAACCAGCTCTTTTGTAGAATGATAGAATCCGCGAAGAGTGAACTGAAAAGACTTACCAATAGCTTTGTAAGGATGTTTCATGTAATTCCAGCTTGAACCTGAATGGCCTTCTTTTTCTTGGCGAGCCTCGATAGGAGCATAGACAGAAGATATTGCAGTTGATCTTATAAGTGCATCAGTAGCACCATTGATAAGAGGTCCAAAAGAATTACCTCCCTGTGACGGACTTGAAGGATGATAGTCAGGAACAATATGCAGATCAAGTCCTTGACCTCTTCTTTCTGGCCAATTGTTACTGTTTCAAAAACTAAAATTGTTCTCTGATTCTTCCTTAAATGATACGGTGTAGATACTTCTTTCAAGAATATTGCCACCATCAGACACGTCTATGGAAATCAAGACTTTGGAAGAGTCCTCTACCTTCTTCACAATATCAGCGATTGCTTGATCTGAAGAAGCATAAGTATTCTGAATAAATCGTCCATGAGAGTTATTAAAATAAAACTCATTTACCAATTCTTTTTCAGAGTCTACTTGGTATTCATCAAATGATTCTTGAAAAATACTCAGTATGTGATCTCGAGTATCTGTCGAGCCTCTTTTATCAACTTTCTCGGCATAAGAATAAGCGATTTTTTTTAACAGATCAGCTTCATTGGTAGTGGCAATATCACTAACCAATACAGTATTTATAGTACCATTCCAGGAATTAAATAGAAGCACAGCGATTGAAACCTCTGATGTTCTACCAATAACTATACTCTCTGAATTTTTTTGTATAATAATCATCGTATATGTTTTTTGTTTTAACGAAAAATGTATTCATATTTAGTGTGTTCCCTACTTTTAAGGATCCGCAACAAATATATACTTATTATAAATATAAAGTCAATAGCAATCCATCCGATTCTCCCCTTATCTTTTGTTTTGTCTTTTTTTGCCCCTAGATAATTGCGAAAGATATCTAGACTCTCCAAACAAAATCACACCCAAAGTAGATTGAATTTTGGGGCGCAAAAAATATACTGATAAAAATACTTATTAGACATATATCACCTTACTATATGCTCCTCTCAATCACAAAAAAGATATTATTGATATTCTTGCTGGTCGTGATGCCAGTCGTTTTTTTGTTTGGTGTATTGGGCAATGTACTAGAGGTGCAAGCCCAAAAACAGCTCGTAGACATACAAAACTGAGATATCTGGATAGACAAACATCTCGTAGAGCACATCATAGCTACAGACACATCTCCACGTCGCACACTCAGAAAGATCGTGATGCAACAACTTATGGATAGTTGATTTGATAGATTTGTGACTCAGCCATACACAAACAATGATACAGACAAGTACATCACAACCAGTGATGGAACCATGTCGGGTGATCTTGTAGTAGAAGATCTAGGTGATGTGTCAGATGCGTTGGATGACTATATCAGTATGATCATATCTAGATCAGATGCCGAGCAAACACTCAAAGACATCAACAAAACTTCAGTACACATCACGAGTGCTGTGTATGATCAGCGATCTGCATTATACTTGTTTCAGGATGCGCAAGACCTGGTAGAGCAATGATACACTATCGTCTCTCATAGAGCGAGAACCAATACCGACCCAGGATACAGAAGACATAATATCTCTACCGCATTTGCTGAGTTTGGCCATGTAAGAGTATTGGCTCCTGGAGAAAAGGTTAAGTTTTTGGACGAGATCGGTTATGATCCAGTAGAATGAGAGAAATATATGGAATGATATGTCATCGTGCAAGACGAAGAACAGCCTGAGTATGGAGGCGGACTATGTGGTGCTAGCACGGCATTGTACCAATGAGTCCTCACCAATACCGCCCTCGCACCTACCGAGTGGAGAGCTCACACCAAACGATATGGAGACCTATACAATGCAAAAATAAATGACGAGTACGTCAGTGTCCCAGGCATCGATAGTACTATATACGACGGACATATTGATTTTGAACTCACCAACACCGCACCTTACCCTATCGTACTAGTACTAAACTATGACTGATCATACGGTGGTATAGAAGAAGTGTTTTCGTTGGCTAAATCACAAGACATCTGATCATACAATCTCAAGACCCAACGAAAAAACTCCAGTACCATATACGTAGACGGCAAACCAAAAAACGTAAAATGAGGATGCTATGTCTGGGAAGTGAATGGAGAAGAGAGGCAGAGCTGTTACAAGGAGGTGCATTAGAAAATACTATTCGTCAATAGTATCATCTGATAAAACTTTGAAGATATCATATCTTTGATTCACAATATTGTACTCATAATCATATCATTGCTTTTTTGCTAACGCTAATCATAACTCATTTCAAAAACGAATAATAGATTGCACAATCCTACATCATTGATCTCTAGCAATAGACTCTTGGTGCTTTTTCAACTCTGTTCAATATCCTCTCTCTCTAAGATGTGGAACAATATATGCACCAGACGACCAATATGTTGCTTCTCTATCAGGACGTTTTTCTCATCTATGAAGTCAGATAATAGTACCTTTGCTATCCACCATCACATATACATCTCATCAACGATTTAGAAGTCCTGAAAGGTCTTCGTGTGAATCATAACCGCGTTCAATAACTCTTTTGTCTCATTCCAAAAAATACTGCTCCATCATTGGAGCAACAATTTCTTCGTCTAAAGTCGGGTCATATTTTCTTATTTCCATACATAAATTGTAATCATAATGAGAAGAAAAATCAATTAACCAAAAAACCCTCTCAACGAGAGGGTCAGTATTTTGAGATTATTATATGGTCTTATATTCTATCATATCTTTCCATCAGTAGCTCTGAGTTGATTTTATTGACGAGTTCTTGTACTACTCACACGATAATAATCACTCACGCACCCTGTACTACCACTGGGATAGATCAGATACTCTGCGCTGCCTGCTGGACAAATGGTATATAGCTCAATACATAGGTATATACTCAGATAAATGCAAGTCACAATCCTCATCGAAATGAAAGATGCATCAATACGCTATTGAGATATTTAGCTGTTTCCTCACCAGGTCTGATACCTGGGACAAATCATCCTCTTTTTTGGATAGTGTCGGCCATCTTCTCAGGATTGAAGGTGATCATCGCGTAGAAGAACGTAAATAATACAATCAAGATGAAATATGCTATAATCACAAACCATCCAGGCTGTTGGGTATAGATGTTGAAGTTGAGTTCTATCCACTGCCCTACAGATTGCATAGTAGGATTTTGTGATCCTAGATTGTTTACGAGTTGGGATATGAGATATGGAAATGTCACAAACGCTACAGCAAAGATGATCGGGATCATCCCTACAGGATTGAGTGGTATAGGCAAGCTTGCTGTCTCTTGCATCGCTCACTGTCTAGCATAGACCACTGGTATATCCTTGATGGTCTTGATCAGCAATACAGACAATACCACCAATACCAATATAATCAAAAACATAAACAAAACTACATTGAGCAAATCGCTACCCGATGCTCCCAAGAATGAGTATGTCTGAGACGTGATACCTGCTACGATAGAAGCAAAGATCAAGATGGAGATACCGTTGGAGATACCTTTTTCTGTGATCATCTCACCTATCCATACAAGCAGGATTGATCATACACTCAAGGTAAATGCCGTGAGAAGTATCGTCCCTATATCAGTAGCTATCACACTACCTCACAAGAGATAATTGATAAAAAATACCATACCTATAGACTGCAAAAATGCGAGTGGGAACGTCAATCGTCTTGTATATTGTTGTATTTTTTGTGTTCCTTGTTGTCCTTGTTCTTGGAGCTCTTCGAGTTTTGGTACTACTGCAGTGAGTAGCTGAAGTATAATAGATGCATTGATATATGGTATCAGACCTACAGCAATCAGAGAAAACTGTTCCAATGTACCTCACAGCAACATCGCAAAGTACTCGAGTCCACCACCAGCTCATACAGTAGCGTTTCTCATCGCATCTATATTTACAAATGGTACCGGGATATATACCAGAAATCTATACAACGCCAGAAAAGCAAGTGTTCGTAAGAGCTTTTGTCTCACGTTTTTGTTGCCCAACATATCCTTGATGTACTGAAAGAATTTTTCCATAATGAACAATGTGTATATAAATAATTCTTAGTGAAAAATTATATTATGCCTCTCCTTGTCGCTCTTTTTTGGTATGTACTTCTACCACTACTTGATTGTCAAAAGATCCACCAGCTGCCTCTACCTGTGCGAGTGCACTAGCAGAGATTGCATCCATAGCATCAAAGGTTAGTTTCTTTTTGAGTTCTCACTTTCCAAGAATTTTTACAAAAGATGATGGTTTGCGGATATATCCGTGCTGAGCGAGAAGTTCTTTGGTGATCGTAGTGCCACTTGCGATTCTGTCATCAGCTTCTAGAAGACCTACATTTACCGGTTCGTGATTTTTGAGTAACTTAAAATATCTCTTAAAACCTCTGAGTTTTGGGAGTCTTCTATACAATGGAGTCTGCCCTCATTCAAACCAAGGCGCAACACCTCCTCCAGATCTAGATTTTTGACCTTTCATACCTTTACCTGAGTAGTTACCTGCCCCAGATCCATCTCATCTACCTTTTCTTTTTCCTGGTTTGCTACGACCTGGTGATTTTGTAAGTTCGTGTAATTGCATAAGTAAGAATTATGAAGTAGAAGTATCGATTTTTTCTAATAGTTCGTTGTCTGACATATTACGCTGCAGCAACTTCTTTTGTTGCTTCTTCTTTTTTGTCAGTCTTTTTATCATTTTTTTTCTCAGCTTTATCTTCACTTGGCTTGGAGTCTTTGATGTCCTTTGTCTTTTGCTTTGGTGGAGTTTTTCCTACCTTGTATTTTGCAAGTGCTTGGATAGCAGCTATAGCATTGTTTAGTTTGTTGTTGGTACCGATGATCTTGGAGAGGATATTGTTGTATCCTGCAAGCTCCAATACCGTACGCACACTAGAACCAGCCTTCATACCGGTACCCACTGTAGCAGGCATCAATTTGATAATCGCTGATTTGTACTTGTGTGTCATACCATATGGCACGGTAAGTTCATCAGTGATTGGTGCTGTGACGATATTTTTGTATGCTTCGTGAGTTGCTTTTCTTACAGCTATCTGCACATCATTACCTTTCGCTACTCATAGACCGATCTTACCTTTTCCGTTTCCTATCACGATGATAGCACGAAACGCAAGCTGTCTACCACCAGTAGTCACTCTCGTCACCCTTCTTACTTCAAGCAGGATTTCTTGAAACTCTTTTTGTGGTTTACCTCCTCTCCCTCATTTTCCTCATTTACCACCTCTTCTTTTTCTTTCTAGTGGTTTGTCTGAGAGAGGATTTTCGTTAGAGATTGATCTTGCATTATTCCCGCCTCTACCTCTTCCGCCACCTTGTTTTTCTGCTGTAGCTTGAGCTGCAGTGTCCGCAGCAGTATCGGTAGTCTCAGCTGCAGGAGTAGGAGTTGTATCTGGAGTTGCAGTCTCTACTGCTTCCTCTGGAGTCTTGTTTTCGTCTGACATAATGAATAATTAATTCTAAAATTTAGAATGCTGTCATCCTGAATGGAACAAAGGATCTCGAGAAGTTATAATCGATAGATCTATAAACTCTCGAGATGCTTCACTGCGTTCAGAATGACTGTTGCATGACTAGAAATCTAATCCTCAAGCTCTTGCTCACTCTGCAAGCTGTTTTACTCTACCGTGATAGAGATTTCCATTTCTATCAAACACTACTTGCGTCACACCATTTTTGGTAGCTACTTTTGCTACTTCTTCACCTACAGCAAAGGCTTTTTCACTACCAGTTCATTTTGTGATCTTAAATGAATTGGCAAAAGCTAACACCTTACCATCTGTATCCACAATCTGTGCTTGCATATGAGCATTTGATTTGTTGATGATCAGTCTAGGTCTTGCAGGATCTGCAGTATTTTTGATCGTCACATTAGTTCTATGCTTTCTTCTAGCATATCTATTGAGTTTATCTTGTGACTTCTTGATAAGTTTCTTTGACATGGTTGTCAGGTATGAAGAGTAAATAATATTGTAATAGGTATACTACACTGCTGTCTTACCAGCTTTCATCTGGATAAATTCTCCAAGATATCTCACTCATTTTCCTTTGTATGGTTCTGGTTTTCTATATGATCTGATTTTTGCTGCTTGTTCTCCTACAAGTTGCTTGTCTATACCACTTATCACTACCACTGTTTCACCTTTTGGATCTTGTTCGATCTCAGCAGTGATACCATCTGGGAGTGGATGATTGATAGGATGTGAGTATCCTAGCTTGAGTTCAAGGTTTTTGCCTTGTACCTTAGCAGCATATCACACTCATAGTACAAGTAGTTTTTTCACAAATCCATTCGTTACTCACTCTATCATATTTGATATAAGGGTTCTCGTGAGTCATCGAAAATTTTTGTGACTATCTGAGTCGACAGTAACCACTATCTCAGTACCTTCTACCGCTACATGCACACCATCCACATGTGTATACGAAAGCTCACCCTTTGGTCATTTGACCGTGATTAGTGCATCCTTGATATCCACAGTGACACCATCTATGATAGGTACTGGTAGTTTTCATATTCTAGACATTTGATAATGTTTAAGTTTTAAAGTGTATATATTCTATGCTTTAGTATATCTCAGCTATAAGTTCTCCTCAGATTTTTTTCTTTTTTGCTTCGTGACTTGCCATCAGTCCTTGGCTTGTAGAAAGTATACCTATACCTCTACCACCAGCTACTGGTCTGATATCCTGTCGTCCGATATACCATCTTCTACTTGGCTTGGAGTACATCTTCACTACTGGTACGTCTTCTACCATATTGCCAGTCACATGGAGCTGGATAGTAAATGTCTTTTTTGCTCACTCACCTATTACATCAAAACCATCGATGAATTTGAATTTTTTGAGCAATTCCAAAACTTGATGCTTGAATTTTGAGTACTGCACTCATTCTACAAGTTTTTTTCTAGCCATATATGCATTTTTTAGTCTGATCAATAGATCGTGTATAGGAGCGTTTACCATTGTGTATAGATTAAATAAATTATTAGATTTTAGATTTTTAGATATACTCTCAAAATCTTATCATCCATATTTCAAAATTCTATTCTTACCAAGATGCTTTTTTGAGACCCATAATGATACCTTCTCTCGCATACCTTCTAAAAGCCTGTCTACTGACACCAAAATCTCTCATGTATGCTCTGGTTTTACCAGTTGCCTGACATCTATTATAAAATTTGGTTGGTTGTCGGCTTTTTGGTGGAGTGTATTCTCTCCCCTCTGCTTTTGCTTTTTTCATCTCTTCGTAGATACGTTGTCTACGTCTCATGAGTTTGTTATGTTTTGCAATAAGTGCTTTTCTAGCCATTGTTGGTATATAATAAGTAAAGTAACATCTAGTCTAATTTAAGCCTTTTTTTGAAAGATAATGCCAAGTGATTCCAATAGTGCCTTACTGTCTGCATCATTATCTGCAGTAGTACATATATTGATCTGTAGTCACATAGCAGTTTTTACATCTTCAGGTGTGAGTTCTGCAAATACCGCTTGAGATGGAAGTCAAAGATTGTAGTTACCTCTTCCATCAAATTTTCTATCTGAAAGACCGTTGAAGTCTCTCACTCTAGGAAGCACAAATCACACCAATCTTTCTATAAAATCATATGCTCTTTGACCTCTCAGGGTCACTCTTAGCATAGATGGCATATCCTCTCTTAGCTTAAAATTGGAAATAGATTGCTTGGATAGGATCATCTGAGGATGCTGTCCAGTGATTGTTCTCAAGTTTTCCTCAAGATCAGAAAAATCTTTTACTCATTTTCTGGTAGCTAGTGAACCAACTCACATAGCAACAATTACCTTATCAAGTACAGGTACTTGATTGATATTTTTCTTACCAAGTTTTTCTTGGAGTGCTGATTTATTCTTAATTGCTGTTTCGTACAATGACATTGTATGATATAAGGTGTAAAGTTTGGAGGCATATAATTACTTATTGTATTATGCTGCAACTGCTTTTCAGCTTTTTTTATAAAATCTTTCTTTTCCATTTTTTCATTCTCTGATACCAATTCTAGATCCAGCATTGGATGCTTCATCCCAGAGCATAATATTTGAACTATGAATTGGTGCTTCAAATTCTTTGTATCATTCTCATTTCTTAGCGCTTTTTACAATATTCACTCATTTGACGATCACTCGAAGTCACCTTCTCGCATCTTTCTTTTCTACCAATCACAAAACCGTTGATGTGGTTCATTTCCACTTTCCAGCTGTAACTATAACCGTATCTCCTATGTGTATTTTTTTCATAATATAACTAATTAATAAGTAAGAAAACAATATCCTATATTACACAACCTCTTCTGCCATAGTTGCCAATTTCTTAAATCAGACTTCTCTAAGCTCTCCAGCCACAGGACCAAAAATTCTTTTGCCCAATGGGGTGAGAGATTTGTCTATCAAGGCAACAGCATTGTCAGCAAAACGGACATATGTACCATCCTTTCTACCTACCTCTTTCCTTACTCTCACAACGACTCATCGTTGTACTGATCATTTTTCGATAGCACCATTTGGCATAGCAGTTTTTACTGCCAATACCACCTTGTCTCACACACTAGCAGTTTTTGATTTAGTACCCTTGAGTACTCTGATCACCTTACCTGTCTTTGCTCAGGAATTATCTGCTATGATGACTCTAGATTCTTGTTGTATCATTGGAATATGTAAACGAAATAATAAGCACTTATATGTGGCACAAAATGGATGATTTATACAGCTGCAACTTGTGTGATATCTACTAGTATCCATCTCTTGAGCTTACTTCTAGGTCTATCTGCTCTGATTTTTACCATATCACCTTCTTTTGCAGATTCTGCCTCATCGTGGACATAGTACTTCTTGTGTCTCGTGTATCTTTTGTTGTACAAAGGATGCACCTTCACTGTTGGTACACTTACCACGATAGTTTGCGTCATTTTATCGCTAACCACCTTGCCGATAAGCTCTTTAATATTTTTTTCTCCGATTACTGTCATTTGCTAATGGGTATATAAATGAAATATTTGAAGTACTATGAAAAACAAAAATTATGCTGCGATTTCTTTGGACTTGATAGTCATGGCTGTATTGATCCTTGCGATATTTCTCTTGCCCAATGAGATAGAGTGAGTTCATTTCAAAGCTCTCATTTTGTTTTTGAGCTTATCATCAAACACCTCTCTTCTGATTTTGTTTCTTAGAGCAGCAAGATCTTTCAATGATTTTTTTGTTAGATCTTTTACAAATAACTTTTTCATTATAATGTAGATGAGGTAGTTAAAAAAATATTATCTAATTTCATTTCTTCAAATCATTGTAGTTTTGAGCGGGAGCTTGTAGGTTGCTTGCTTAAATACTTCTTGAGCAGTTTCTCTATCAATACCTGATACTTCAAATATCACTTTGCCAGGCTTGATTCTTACTCTATACATATCTACGTCACCCTTACCCTTACCCATCGGCATTTCCAATCACTTTTTGGTATATGGTAGATCGGTAAATACTCTAAACCAAATTTTACCTACCTTTCTCGTTTTTCTTACGATTACCTTTCTGGCAGCTTCTAGCTGTCTGTTGGTCAGATATCCATGAGTGGTAGCCTTGAGGCCTCGATCACCAAATGCTACTTTGGTTCATCTACCAGCTTTTCATTTAGTTCTTCATCTAAATTGCTTTCTATGTTTCCATCTATTTGGTGAGAGTAGGGACATTATTTGATAATTAAGAAGTAAGAGATATCTAACGGAAAGAAGAAGTGTATTCTAACCTAGTAAATTGATAGCAACGATTTGCTAATATTTTTGATGGTACAATAATCTATAGTTTTGCCATAGCATCAGCTTTTTTGGTCTTTTTTTCTGCTAGGATATTTTCTGCGACACAGATCCAGACCTTGACTCACAATATTCCATATTTGGTCTTTGCAGTTGTATAATGATAGTCGATATCTGCTCTAAGCGTCTGAAGTGGTATTCTACCTTCTGTGAATTTTTCGTTTCTAGACATATCAGCACCATTGAGTCTACCAGCGATCTGAACCTTGACTCCGATAGCTCCTTTTTCCATAGTTTTTTGGAGTACGGACTTAGCTACTCTTCTATACGACATACGGTTTTCCATCTGGATAGCAGCAAACTCGGCCATTATTTTAGCTGACAATTCTGGCACTTTCACCTCTTTGATGGATGCCTTGTAAGGTCTAAGTGTAAGCTTGTTGAGTTTTGCCTCAAATTTCTTGAGCTTTTCACCATCCTTACCAAGTACAGATGCAGGTTTTGCGGTAAATATCATTACCTCACCTTCTGATTCGGTTTTTCTGATAACCACTTTTGCTATCGCTGTACGATAATAAAAATCTTCAATCAACTCTCTAATCTTGATATCCTCCACAAAAAACGTAGCTGATTGATTAGTATTGTCAGAAAACCATTCACAAGGTCGATTCTTCATCACACCTACTCTATGTCCTCTTGGATCTATTTTTGATCACATATCTAAAATTTAAAATTTAAAGTGTAAACAATGTATGTTCTGATTTATTTTGCACCCAATGTTACTTTGCAGTATGATCTGTGATGCTCATATTTGTGCATTCTACCTCTACCTACCGCTCTCACTCTCTTGAGCTTAGGACCCTTACCTACATCTATTGATTGGATATAGAGATTCTCTACCTTGAGATCGAGATTATTTTCTGCATTTGCTGTAGCAGAGTTTACTACCTTGAGCAATGTATGTCCCGCCTTCTTTGGCAAAAACTGCAAAAATCTTCTCGCCTCTAGTACAGATTTGCCTCTGATCATAGATGCTACCAAGTTCAGCTTTTTGCTAGACATGAGTGCATATTTGAGTGTTGCTGTCATACTTCTATTCATCTTTTTTGATTAATAATTAATAAATAATAAGTGAGAATTAATGATGAAGATAATTAAATTATTAATTATTCTCCATTCATTATTACTTATTAAAATGGATGCCCTCTAAATGTCCTAGTAGGAGCAAATTCTCCGAGTCTATGACCAATCATTTCTTCATTGATATACACTGAGACAAACTGTCTACCATTGTGTACAGCGATAGTAAATCCTACCATCTCTGGGAGGATCTGAGATGCTCTATCCCATACCTTGATTACTTTCTTCTCTCCTGACTCTGTCATCTTCTTGATCTTTTTCATCAATTTAGGATGAACTCGAAATCATTTTTTCAGTGATCTTGCCATACTTTCGTATAATTATTTAAAAGCTAACAGCTAGTAGCTAAAGGCTAGTAGCTTTTTATTTAAATCTCGTCTTTCTCTTCTGCACAATAAACCTATCTGACCATTTCTTTTTCTTTCTTGTTTTGCGTCCTGGAGCTACAGATCTTCAAGTAAATGATTTTGGATTCATAGCCAAGTCAGTCGCTCACTCTCATCATCCGTGTGGATGATCCACTGGATTCATCACCTTACCTCTTACTTCTGGTCTTTTTCACATCCATCTTGCTCTTCATGCTTTTCCTATCACGATATTTTTATGTTCGTCATTACCTACGATACCGATAGTTGCTCGACATTTTTCGTTAAACAATCTAATCTCTCCAGACTGTAGCTTGATATATACGAGACCGTTTTCCTCGTCTTTACCTGTTACGGTAGCATATGATCCAGCGCTTCTTACGAGCTTGCCTTTGGTCTGAGGTGTTACCTCTAGATTGTAAACCGTAAAACCGTCTGGTATATCCTTGAGTTGTTTTCTGTTTCCTGGCTTGAGCAATGCCTCATCACCCGTTTTGATTTCATCTCCTACTGAGATGTTTTTCCAAGCGAGTGTGTATCTTTTTTCTCCATCCGCATAGTTGAGCAATGCGATTCTACAAGTTCTGTATGGATCATACTCGATAGTAGCTACTTTTGCTGGTATATTGAGTTTGTCATATCTACGAAAATCAATTATTCTGTATAACCTCTTGTGACCTCATCATCTATGTCTGGTAGTAATTCTACCTCTATTGTTTCTACCAGCCTTTGATTTGATAAACTTGGTAAGTGGCTTGTGTGGACTATCTGTGGTTAGATCAGAAAAGTCATATCAGGTCATATACCTTCTAGATGGTGTAAACGGCTTGTATGTCTTGATTGCCATAGGTAAAGTGTAAGTTTTAAATATGTGTAGGGTGTAAAGTCTAAGGTATAAAGCCAGTAACTTATTGATATCAACTTTATACTTTAGACCTTAGACCTCTTGCTCTAAATTATGCTGCTAGCTCAATACTATCTCCTTCGTGCAATGCTACCATTGCTTTTTTAAATGCTCTTCTTACCAGTTTCCTTTGCATTCTTCCTTTGTATGGCACATTCATGATGCGGATAGATTTTGGTGTGACATCGTACATCTTCTGTATCGATAGCTTCACATCATTCTTATTTGCATTTTTATGCACCTTAAATGTATATGTATTGTGATCGTTTGCAGTTTTGTATACCTTCTCTGTCATCATCGGCTCTCCTATGATCTGAAAAGGAGTCAACTTACCAAACATCTTTGGAGATATTGCAGTGAGTGCTCTTTTTTTCTTGATGATATCTCGTCTTTTCATTTGTTGTGAGTAATAGAACAAAAATAACTAATGCGATCTATGATGATACTATCAAAGTCTGGTCTCTACCTTTTCAAAAGCGTCTCATACAAACAAGATATTTTTGTGAGACATAAGATCATATGGGTTGAGCTTAGCACTTGTAGTAAATGTTGCTTTTTCTATGTTTCTGATTGATTTAGTTGCGGTTTCTGATGTTTCTGGGAGCACAAACAATGTTTTTTTCTCATGGAGATTGAGATTTTTCAATCCATCTGCCACTGTCTTCGTTTTGATCTCAGATAGAGCAAGATCACTAAGTCCAAACAGAGTTTCTGATTTTGCCTTGAGACTCAATGCGCTTCTAAGAGCTTTATGCTTCATCTTGCTATTCATATTTTTGGTCCAGTTTCTCGTATTTCTTGGTCCTCGTACTACTCATCATTTTCTTCTGATTGGAGATCCTGCATCACCTACTCTGGCACTACCAGTACCTTTTTGTCTGTAGAGTTTTCTACCTGATCTTTGGATTTCTCCTCTTGTCTTTGTATGTGCAGTAGATTGACGTTGATTGGAGAGATACATTACTACGTATTCGTGTACCAGTCCTTCATTGATCGCTTCATCAGAAAATAGGTCTTTGGACATCTTTTGATCTCCTACCTTTTTTCCTGACATATCTAGTATTTTGTATGAGTAGCTCATTGAGTATAATAATGATTTAAAGAGTTAGAGGTGAGAATTAGAGTCAAGATGTCTCGTCTCTAATTCTAAATTCTAATTCTATTAGTCTGTAATAATAATTTCCAAGTATGTATGATATGCGCCAGGCACAGAGCCCTTGAGCATCAAGATATTATCTCCATCTAGATTAGCTACTTCTACCACAGGGACAGTCTTGAGTGTGATTCTTGCATCACCCATATGTCCTGCCATCTTTTGACCTCTGATTGTTCTTCTTGGTTTTCTGTTACCAGTAGATCACAATGCTCTATGAAACTTAGAACCATGTGTAGCAGGTCATCCACCAAAATTATGTCTCTTCATACCTCACTGAAATCCCTTACCTTTGCTGATACCTACTACTCTCACAGTAGCTACATCGGTGAGTATATCACCTGTAAGCTCTGTCCCTACTGGATATGTAGCAAGCAGATCTTCTGATACCTTAAATTCTATTTTCTTAGCATATTTTCCTTTTTTCTCATCTGCTCATATCACAAGTGCGGTATATCCGTCTTTTTCTTGTGTCTTATGCTGGAGCACTTTTTGTGGTGAGATTTTTAGGAGTGTTACTGGGATCATCTTGTCTCCATCCCATATTCTTGTCATTTCTTGTTTTTTGACGAGTAGTCATCATTTAGTGATCATTGCTTCTTTGGGTTTAGATATAAAGATTTTTAGATTTTTAGATTTTTAGATAGAGATATACGACATTGAGTCTTATGATCTACTGTTCTATCCATCTAATAATCTAACTATACAGAGCCTCAAAGCGAAGGGTGTATGATTATACTATAATATGGTCAATTATTTAACCTTTCCTCCATCCAATTCGTCTTGTCGAGCTTTGAGTTCATCCCATTTGTCATCTGCAGCCATTGCTGACTGATCAGCTCGAGTAGATGGATCATGACTTGCGTATCTACTACCTGCGTCTGACAATATTCACTTGAGTGTGTCTATATCAGCTTTTGCTAGATCAGCATATGTAGTCATACCAGCATCATGCAATAAACCATTAATTTTTGGACCTATTCCCTCGATTTTGGTAAAATCATCTCATGCTGCGTCTTTTTTGGCTGGTTTTTTCTTTTCAGACTTAGTCTCTTTTTTATCGTCTTTCTTTTTGGTATCGACTATATCAGCCTTTATTGAAGCTTTTGCAGCAGTAGCTGTCGATTTTTTAGCTGCTTTTGCTGCTTCGTCTTTTTCTGTAAAGATTCTCACCTCTACTGATACACCTGCAGGCAAAGTCATATTTTGTAGGTATTCAACCGTCTTTGCTCATGTTTCTACTACATCCAACAATCTGGTATAAGTAATTCTCTCATACTGATCTCTGGAGTCTTTGTATACAAAGTGAGATTTGATGACCGTATACTTCTTGTTTTTTCTAGGAAGTGGGATTGGTCATTTTACATCTGCACCTGATTTGATCAACAATCCAAGTACTTTGGTTACAGAACTCTCGAGCATCTTGAGATCAAAACTCTTGAGTTTGATTCTAAGTTTTGGAGTAGCTTTTGATGACATAATACAAACATGAAAAAAGATAAATCTTGTGAATACTACTATTCTTTGTTGCTATTAATGATCTAGAGTCACTATAGTATACAGAACAAAAGAGACAGCCGATATCGACCGTCACTTTTGTGTATACGATATAGTTGATTACTCAATAATCTTAGTAATTACACCAGCACCTACTGTTCTACCACCCTCACGGATAGCAAATCTTAGACCTTCGTCCATAGCGACCTTGTAGATAAGTTCTACTTCGATCTGTGCGTTGTCTCCAGGCATAATCATTTCTGTACCTGCAGGTAGGTTTACTGTACCTGTTACGTCAGTTGTTCTAATAAAGAACTGTGGTTTGTAACCAGACATAAATGGTGTATGTCTACCTCCTTCTTCTTTTTTCAATACATAGATCTCAGCACCAAACTTTTTGTGAGGAGTAGTTGTACCAGGAGCAGCCAATACTTGACCTCTCTGGATATCATCTTTGTCGATACCTCTTAGGAGAAGTCCACAGTTCATACCTGCTTCACCTTGATCAAACTGTTTGTGGAACATTTCCACACCTGTTACTGTAGTAGGTACAGCTTCATCAGCCAATCCTACGATCTCGATGTCATCATTTACTTTAATGATACCTGATTCGATTCTACCTGTTACTACAGTACCTCTACCCTTGATAGAGAATACATCTTCTACTGGCATCAAGAATGGTTTACTTGTTTCTCTTTCTGGAATTGGTACGTATGTATCCAATTGTTCCATAAGATCCCAAATACATTTTGCGTGACCTTCTTTGTCTGCTGGGTTTTCTCCAGCCTTGAGAGCAGATCCTCTAATAATAGGAGTATCATCTCCTGGGAATTCGTATTGGTTGAGAAGATCTCTTATTTCTTCTTCTACCAATTCTAGCATATCTTCATCATCTACCATATCACATTTGTTCAAGAATACGACCAATTTTGGTACGTTTACTTGTTTTGCAAGAAGGATATGTTCTCTGGTCTGAGGCATAGGTCCATCTGCAGCAGATACTACCAAAATACCACCGTCCATCTGAGCAGCACCTACGATCATGTTTTTTACATAATCAGCATGTCCAGGACAATCGATATGAGCGTAATGTCTGTCAGCTGTTTCATACTCTACGTGAGCAGTATTGATCGTAATACCTCTTTCTCTCTCTTCTGGAGCCTTATCGATATTACCAAATCCAAGATCCTTAGCGAATCCTTCTGTAGCTAGTACTGCACAAATTGCAGCTGTAGTAGTTGTTTTACCATGATCTACGTGACCAATAGTACCTACATTAACGTGTGGTTTAGACATAATAATATATGAATAATAAATTAAAGACAAATATAATGTAGCTCTCATTCATTTTTTCTAAAAAAAAGAATGTTGTTTTGCTTCTCGCAAATCAACTAGAGAGACTATAGGTTAGTGCAGTATCTCACTGGAGTTTTGGGCTATAACTAGATCAAAAAGAGCCAGACTTTTGGGTTGAGACTTTCACCAAACAGAGTCTGTTATAACATTTTTAGAAATGATTGCAAGTGTTTTTAGAGTTTTTTTGAGCACAAAAAAACAACTCTTGCGAGTTGTTTTTTATTATGTGTATTATCAATGATAGTTTTATGGTGCCGGTGGGCGGATTTGAACCACCGACACAAGGATTTTCAATCCTCTGCTCTACCCCTGAGCTACACCGGCATATATTAGGCACCTATTACATTGATTTATCTGTTTGTATTATATATAAGATTAATTTCTACTTTCTATTTTTTACTTCAACTTTACTTTAAGTGGTATGGTAGGCACGGGTGGACTCGAACCACCGACCTCATCCTTATCAGAGATGCGCTCTAACCGCCTGAGCTACGCGCCTATACAAATTACACAAATACGGTTACTTCAAAAAAATTTAATCTCGGGAACGCGGGACTCGAACTCGCGACCTCCTGGTCCCAAACCAGGCGCTCTAGCCATCTGAGCTAGTTCCCGAAATATCACTCTCTTGCGAGAAGTACACGGATGTATATGCATCTAGGTCCTGATTGCAAGAGGATGTAAAGAGAAATATCTGTATATGCTTTGTAATTAAAATTTTTGACAGATGATATATGTATAGATATACTTACATATAGTAATTTTATTTACATATAAACAAAATGAATAACAAAAATATACTGTATATTATACCAATATGAATCATTGTTTTGATATGAATACTTATTTTTAGATCAGAATTTAAAACTACATCTCATACCAATACTGCTCAAGTACAAAGCGTCCAAGAAGATGGGCGTAGATTTGATGATCGTGAATGGGAGGTGCCTGCGTTTCGTGTGATGTCTGATCTAGATACCACTGAGGTAGACAAACGTATCGCCAAATACTATACCAATATACTAGAAAATTCAAGCACCTATACCAGGCTTACAGATCGTGAGTTTTGATTTAGACTAAAAAATATGTGCAAATACTATGACGATATATGTGACAAGATGAAACTTGAATCAACATTTAGTCTCAAAGAGGTTTATAACTTTACGGTATTTACTATCTATCTCACTACGCAGATAGACAACAATACCATACTGGAATGAATATGAACTCTCCGTGACACGCTAGCCTCTATCACATTTGTCAAAGATGGTGTGGATATCACCAGAGGCAAAGCTGGGCATAGAAATGTATTGATCAATACATACGATATGAGAGATTCGGTAGAGTTGTTTGAGATTATCACCCATGAGATCGGACATATTATGTGACTCTGAGTTATCCATGATGACGACAATCCCGTCAAAAACACAAAATTTTTGGAGTTTGATGAGCCTGCATTTGGGGCTGACGATCGGTCACTCAAGTTTTATAACATCTCTTGGGAGACTGATCAACAAAAAAGGAATTCTGCAACAAACAAAGAGTTTATAAGTGGGTATGGTCACACAAACACCTATGAAGAGTTTGCTGAGTTTTTTAATGCCTGGATCAATCATCAGACGCCGCTTCTGCAATTGGCAAAAACCGATGACAATACTCGTGCCAAATACTTTTTGTTTAAGGAGCTGTTTGGGCGGCGATACCTCAATGCAGATATCGAGACCTATAGATCGCTAGATACATCCACCAGACCATATGATACCACCAGGCGACACGATGCAGCTATACATGTAGACTAGTTTTTATCAAGTGCCACATCTATGTATACATATACAAAAATACTATCTCTCTCGCTTGCCTTGCTTATCACAGGGTGAGTGTTTTTGGCGATGAGGACTTATATGCACGATACACAACATAGGCATGATCATCCGTGAGAGCATTGACACATATTTGATGATACGGATATGCCAGTCCCAGAGTTTCAGGTGATGAGCGATATCGATACGAGCAAGATCGACCCTGTGATACACAAGATATTTTTGTTGAGTATGGATGATGCTGTGGTGAGTCAGATCAGCGAGGCTATGTCTGCTAAGATCTCAGATCTACTATGCGACTACTATCCAGACATCTGCTACAGGATACATCACGAGCTACCTGTTACGCAAAATCAAAAATTTATACATATTCTATACAGCATCTATCTCATTTCACAGATAGATGATCATTCTTTGTTGGATCAGTTTGCTGGACTGCGTAGTAGTGTACACTCGATTAGATTTTATGACAATCCTGATGAGTGAAGATGAAAAGCAGGAAAACACAATGTCTATATCAATCTCCCCAAAATCAAAACAAATAAGATACTGCGAGAAGTGATGACACATGAGATAGCTGGGCATATGTATGATCTATGAGTGATGCAAGACACAGAATCTCCACCAGACAAAAATTTTACAGAATTTGGTCAAGGAAATTTTGGAGTCCAAGACCCATCATTGGAGTATTATAGGATCTCACGAGCATCCGAACAAAAAAAACTGTCTGGACAGTGATCGTCAGAGTTTACTACGATATATTCCCAAGTAAATGCTTTTGAGGATATAGCAGAGGTCATCAATCTCTGGATAAATCACAATGCCGCACTAAAAAAACTATGAGAGCTCGATCCCGCTATCCAGCAAAGAGTAGATTTTATGCAAAATATATTTGGTGATCGATATGTGTTTGATGATATCCAGGCTAGCGAGGAGCTGCAAGATGATCTTAGATTTTGTGACTCAACCACCACCAATCAAAACATCATCTCCATCCAAAATCTCAATAATCTAGATGAGGCATATGTAAGATGTAGATTTGAGTAAAACCTAATGATTGACCTAATGATTGATTTGCGATCTCACAATCATACAACATATCTATGCACTCGACGCACGCCACACATATCCACTCCCATCACTCCCCAAATCACCAGGTCGCACTGGTTACTTTTCAGGTGGAGGAAGTATTTGATTTTGCAGAGTGACAGTTTGTGATGATAGAAGCTGAGATGCCTGTACAACGCTCTTCTGATTCTTTGCACATCAGTCAGCAGACTTCTTCTGATGCTGACAGCAATGCAATACATCTCGAAGGTGGTCAAAACACCCGTAGAACAATAAAAAAACCATACAGCATCGCGAGCACCTCTCGCCAGATGCAAGAATCCAAGCAGATCAGCTTCGTGGTAAAAAAAGCATCCGAAGATGGTATGTCTCACTATCTGACACAGATTATACAACCAGGCAATCAAATAACTGTAAAATGACCAGTCTGACACTATACAGATAGTCTAACACATCCCAACTATCTCCTCATCTCCACAGGGAGTGGGTTATCACCCAATGTAGGATTATTTGATCATCTGGTATATGGATGATGAACATACAACCATATCATAAATATCTATGGCGAAAGAACGCACGCAGATATCGTACCAGAAATATTTGACCTATTTACCCAACATGGACAGGACAATATAGACAACTTTTTTCACCTCTCTCGTGAACAAGACGCAACGATTTTTTCAAACAATTCTGTTGTCCCCTGACAAGGGGAAGGGGTCCCCTTTGGGGTAGGGGTTTGAGCAACATGAGCAGTATTTCTCCCCTGACGCATCCAATCCTCCATCCCAGCAGCTATACAAAAACTCGGCACCAACACCTCATGTTTCTTGTGCGGAAAACCTGAGATGGTAGATGAAGTGAGACAGATATTGATGGAATTATGATTAGAGTGAGAGGATATTACTTTTGAGAAGTATTAAATTTCTTATTACATACAGTTCCACATACTTGATCCCAAAACTTAAAGTACAATGCATAATTTCAAGCATTATGCTCGTGGTGATTGTCATGCCACTCACTCCAGGCTATATGTTTTCATCGCCAACTTTTTCTCATGGCTTCAGAATTTACGTGGCTTCAAGAATGAATATAGGTATTCCAAAAGTTAAAGATCAAAATATATATAGACACTGAAATAAAGTGTATATCTCAAGTAAGCATAATCATTAATAAACTATACCATACCAAGAATGAAAAATTAACAATTACTTCCCAAACATCAAAACTAAGACTCGTATGAGCAGTAGGCGTTAAGCTTGCATGATGCACAGCATGTATCTTTCCGTATACAGCTTTTCCATGCATGGCTCTGTGAGTTCGGTAAAAATAAGTATCCGATAAAACAATTAGAAAGAGTATATTTAAAACTATACGAACAACATCAAAACTACTGTTTACCTCATACAATCAGTACTTATACAACAAATAGATAACTGGTGCACTCACCAGAGGTATGAGTAAAAGATTTCTCCATATATATTTTCTTTCAAATTTATGTTGTCTTTCTGGGGCTTCCTTATCTTGAATCTTCTTTTGTTCAAGATATTCAGAAAATGATGGATATATAGATCCTGTAAAAATAAATATAAAAAAGAGAATTTGGAGAACGGATTTCATCTCAAAAAATAAAACAAACTCTCGAAGTGAATTTCACATCAACCAATCAATGAAAGTTTCCATATTACATATTTGAAAAATAAAAGAACAGTTCTAATTCTCCCTCCACTTCCTAATCTCCTCATGATGCCCACTCAATAACACCTCTGGTACATCAAATCACTCCACCTGCTGAGGTCTAGTATATTGGGGGTATTCGATATTGGTCATATTATGTTCTGGTCTATAGCTCTCGTCTTGTCGGGAGATCTCTTCCTTGATCACGCCCGGGACGAGTCTGGCTGTGGACTCTATCATCACCATAGCTGGCGTCTCTCCACCCAGCGTCACATATGGTCACAACGATACTACCGCAAAATCATCTCCATACTCCTGCTCACATCGGAGCTTGACCCTCTCATCTATCCCCTCATATCTCCCACAGATCAGTACGATATCCGCATACTCATCTACCAGCGTATGAGCCATCTGCTGATCATATATCACCTCACTCGGATTGAGTAGCACAACCTTTGTTTTCTTGTTTCTAGATTCTGGATTCTGGATTCTATTGACGACATCTTTGATGGAGTCAATAACTGGCTGCGCTTTCATCAGCATCCCAGCACCTCCACCATATGGCTCGTCGTCGATCTGTCTATTTTTGTCTGTACAATACTCTCTAGGATTGATAAGATCTACAAAAATCTTCTCGTCTTCTCTCGCTCTAGCTATCAGCGATGTGGACAAAAAAGAATCGAATATCTCAGGAAAAATAGTTATGATATGATAATGCATAGCGATAATATAAAATGAATAATTGATAATTGATGATGCGTATTATCCATTTTCACTCATCAATCATCAATTTTGTATAACACTCAAGACATTGCTAAACACCTCCTCCACACTCCCACTCGCATCTACTCTCCTTATCAGATCTGCCGTAGGTCAGAACCCAAACAACATCTCATATCACTCATATATCTTGTGACTAAATGCCGCCTTTCTTTTTTCAAACTTATCGCCATCTCCATCAAAAGTCCTCGCAAGTCACTCATCTACATCCAGATCCATAAACAAGATCACATCCGGCATAGTATCTCTCACGGCTTGTTGATTGATCTCTCGGACTCTATCCATACCCATACCCTGGGCTACTCACTGTATAGCCAGCGAACTACAAAAACACCTATCAGATATCACGATCGCTCATCTCTCTAGAGCTGGTCTCACCAGCGACTCGAGGAGCTGTGCTCTGGCACTAGCATACAGGTATATATCAGTCAGCGGACTCATCTCTTCTCAGAATTCCGTCCCCTGCACCAATACCCTAATCGCCTCAGCGATCTCTGTCCCACCTGGTTCTCTGATCTCTATCACCTCCCTCTCAGGATACTGATCACGAAACCACTCCGCAAGCTTCTTGCTCTGAGTAGATTTTCATGTTCAGACGACTCATTCTAGGACGATGTACATAGGGTGTTTTTATGGATATGTGATTTTTTAGCAAAAGAAAAAGGGGATTGAAAATTCAATCCCCTTTTAAGCTGTTTCTAAATAGCATTACTACCTAGATTATTGACAATACGATGACGCAAACCACCTCTTCGTCATTAATGAAATATTGATTTCCAATTGTTTCAAGATTCTTAAGATCAAAGTAATCTAGACGATTCTCCCTATATTTTACATGATCAAGATTTATCCATTCATAATCAATAAAAGATTTCTCAGTTATGATAATAAAAGACAGCCTCTCAAAATCATTCTCAAGGTAATTTAAAATAACCTTACCGTTTTCATCAAAAGTGAGATTAGATATCTGCATAGACTCAAAGACTATCGGTTTGGATGTTAGATTTTTAATGTCTAAAGATTCTTTAGTTAATATAACATCAGAATTTTTAATAGGCTTATCATCTCCACTCATGACAACACGAACAGGGGTATGTCCGGTATTCCAAGATTTGTTATTAGGAAGCTTATTCGCCTCTACTGATGCTTTATTTAAGATAAGATCAACCCTCTGACCTACCAAATGATCTCCATTATAATTAGCTGAGATTAGCACCTCAAAAGATTGAGCTGAAGAGAAAAGCACAAAAAGGGAAAAAACAATTACAAGCATTTTTTTCATTTTTATTGATTTAGATTAATAATGTAGGAATTTAACTCATAAAGTTTATATGAATATAAAGTTATTTGTCAATACTAACCTCTCCATTGAAAATCCTGCGCACATACCTACCATACAACCAATAACTATTTACTAATAACTAATCACCATACTATGAACCTACAAGAAGAAATAACAGCCCGTGGACTACTAAAACAAGCCACGGATGAAAAACTTTTTGAGCTCTACGACAAGGGTGGACAGACGCTATATGTCGGGATGGATCCAACCGCTGACTCACTTCATCTTTGAAATTTTGTCTGATTTATGCACGCCTTGCAGTATATGAAGAGGTGAAATAAATTGATATTTATCGTGTGAGGAGCGACAGGGATGATCGGTGATCCAGGAGGTAAAAATAGTGAAAGAAATTTTTTGGATGAAGACATCCTCGCACATAATGTGGGTAGGATATACAAACAGGTGGAGGCAATTCTAGCAAACATCACAGAGATCTCTGGTGAGACCTTTGAGTTTGAGATCAAAAATAATCTGGACTTTTTCAAAGACATGAACTATCTAGAATTTCTCAGAAAAGTAGGAAAATACATCACAGTAAACAATATGATGCACAAAGAAACCGTGAAAAGAAGATTGGAGACGGATGATCAGTCGATTTCGTATACGGAGTTTAGTTATATGCTAATCCAGGGATATGATTTTGTGAGATTGCACGATGATCACGACTGCAAGCTCCAGATAGCTGGGTCCGATCAGCGAGGCAATGTCGTAACAGGTATAGAACTCATCAATAAAATAAGCGAAAAAGAAAATAAAGACGCCTATGGTGCGACTACTCCTCTCATCTTGGATAGTACGGGCAAGAAGTTTGGGAAATCTGAGGGCAATGCGCTCTGGCTCTCTCCAGAAAAAAACAGCCCATATACGGTATATAATTATTTTATGAATGTGAGTGACGAGGATGTGGAGAGATATCTCAAGATATTCTCAGTCAAGTCACTGAGTGAGATACAGGATATAGTGACACAACACAACACATCTCCAGAACTCAGACAATGACAAAAATCACTGGCACATCTCGTGACACAGATAATCTTCGGGACGCAGGCTGCGGACAATTGTGTATTGGTCCAGGAGACGCTATATGGTGGATGAGATATGATCAGCAAGATAGCATGACTAGATAGTGATCAAATCATATCACTAAATAATTCTACCTGATGAACCAATTGAGACTGATGAAGACTTGTAGAGGTACTCGTCCAGACATGATTGTGTGAGTCCAACGGTGAAGCAAAAAAAGCTATCAAAAATAATGCTATCTCACTCAACGAAAACAAGATCACGGACATCTGATACGAAATATCAGATCAAGATCGAATAAATGACAAAATTATCTTGCTCAAAAAGGGAAAGAAAACATACAAGACACTACTCAAAGCATCCTAAGTGCGAAAATTGAAAATAACTCTAGAGAGATAAGCCAATTTGGCTTATTTTTTGTATAAAAAAAGAGCAGACTGGATCAGCCTGCTCTTCAAAAGATCATGTTCGATTTAATCATGCATAAATTTCAATCTCTCCCAGAATATCAAAAATATTGCAAATATGAGAGATAGAACAAATACAGCCTTCATCCAGCTATGATTGGTTGGTGCTATATTTGAAAATAGTAGCATTCCCATAACTATGGCTGTCATTGTATATGCTAAACCAGCAAAATAATAATAAGCAGATAGTTTATACGCAGTTCGCTCAATAAGCACAAGCAGTATGCTTGCAGAAAATAAACCACTAAGTGCTGATACTAGAATGCCCAAACACATTTCGCCATCATATCCTTTCTGTCCTATACTATTGAATGCAATAACAATCAATGCTAAAAATACAAAAAGATATGTAATTGATAATGAAAAAGAAAGTGCAAATAATTGTTGATCTTTTCTTTCTGTTAAAATACTAGATACATCAGTGTTCATAATTTTGATTTTAGTTTGTATATAAGATAGCAAAGAAACATCTAAAGTAAAGTAAATACCATTACCTGTTAAGTATCATTCTCATTTCCTCTCGAGTAAGCTCCTGCACTCTCTTCATCTCCAGCTCATCTGGCAACACAAAACTCTCCAGATCATCTTTTCTCATCTTTCGGATTTTTCTCATCGTCTTCCTCGTATACTGAGATACGATGTCTAGAAACTCCACCATACGATCAAAATCTATATTCGAACACTCTCCCTCTCCTTTTGGGAGAGGGCCGGGGTGAGGGTTTTTCTTTTTGCGAAACGAGACGACCGCACTTTGTACTTTGGGTGGTGGATCAAATGCAGTAGCTGAGACCAAGAAATTATATTCTATATCATATCCATAATTCAACAGCCATCGGAGATAGGATTTTTGTTTAGTATCGGTTGCTATTTTTTGTGCCACTTCTTTTTGGATCAAAAACACTCCTCCAGGCACATCAGAATCCACAAAGAATTTTCTAAAAATAGGGCTCGTGATATAGTATGGGAGATTGCCTACTACCAACGTCTCGCTGTATTCCAAACTTTCTCCCTCTCCTAGCGGAGCGGTTGGGAGAGGGCTGGGGTGAGGGTGGTTTTGCTGCAACACATCTCACCATACGATCTGCAGATCTGGATGAGATACCTCAAAAGGTGTAAGGTATGATTCTAGCGTAGTATCTATCTCCATCAATCTCACTGTACGGAAACTATCCACTATCAGTCTAGTCAGCACTCACTGCCCTGGTCCTATCTCTACCAGCTGATCACATCACAGCTCCTGGCCCAATCACAAAACAGTATCAGCTATACGAGCCAATACCGTCTGGTCAGACAAAAAATGTTGTCAAAATTTCCTTCACATAATGCACTATATCTAAACAATCGTCATTGCGAGCGAAGCGTGGCAATCTCATGATCTACAAACTTAATCCCGGTATCTTATCCAACAAATCCTGCGCTCATTGCTTAAACTCATTGTATGTTACATTCACTTCTTTTAGTTTATCGAGATATTGCAGTAGATCTAGATCTTTGAGCTTGTTTCGCTCTAGTCACAATTTTTGTAAATCCTTGAGATATTGCAATCACTCAAGATTTTCTAGATAGTTTTCTCACAACTGGAGCTCAATCACACCTACCAGCAACTCCACACCCGATAGATCTTTGAGGTTATTGCGAGCTAGATTGAGCCTCTCTAGATTTGCCATCAGTGGAAATCACACCAGAGAATCTATATCATTATTTGAGAGATCAAGATCTTTGAGATTTGGCAAGCAATCCAATCATTGTGGTGAAGAGATACGATTATTGCTTAGATCTAGAGAAGTAATTTTGCTGAGATCAGCTTGATTGAGAAGACTACAAATATCAGGCACAGCTGGCAAATCCAGACCTGACAAATCAAGATGTCAGGTAGTAGAAATCCTGCTAGCAAGCGCATAGGTATCATCAGCCTGCTCTAGGCTATGCTGTTTATCTCATTCTACTACTTTATGTATGCCACTTTGGATGGTAGATGCACAACCACTAAGGATTAACAAAACTCACAATAGCAATAACTTCATCGTAGTATAAATGTAAAATTAGTTGGCTTGTTTAGTAGTTATGTAAGACTTGGTTTTTTCTTCCCAAGCGACGAGAGTATCAGGATCTATATTATTGTATTTTGCAGTCACAAATCAAAGATTTGGAAGTGAGTCCAAAAGACTCAATGAAGTGAGTTGATTAAACTCCAATTTAATTTTTTCGAGATCTTGTAACTGCTCCACTCATTCTAGGGAAACTAAATTATTACGGTACACTTCAAGATTAACTAGTTGTGGGTATGCTCAGATTCACTGTAAGGTGGTCAACTGATTGTGGGGAATCACCAAAGACTCCATCTGTGATGTATCAATAGCGATGTCTTTGAGAGAACTGATATTATTGTTGTTCAAGAATATTTTTTTTAGTGGTGTGCCTACACGCTCCACACTAGTTACCTTGTTGAATGATAAATCAATCTCTGTAAGAAGTGGTAAACATGAAAGATCTACATCAACTATCTCTACATCATTACCTTGGAGATCTAGACTCTTTACTTGGCTTTTTTGCTCTTCGGTTAGGAGTCAGCACACATCAGGCATCTCGGTAAGTCATAGATTTGCCAATGAAAGAATTTGATTTTCTCTAGCAAATATACCTCAAAACTCCTCAATTGGAGACTGGGCAGTACTTGGCTCGGCATCCAAAACAACTCAAGATCACACTCACTCTACCGATGCGTGAGGCACCAATACCTCATCTCTAGAACACCCAATCAAGACACATCCTATTAACAATAAAGATAGTATACTTTTCATTCCCGTAGATTACAAAAAAACAAAAATAGATGATACTCACTCTGTATTTGTTTGCAACAAAAAAACCAGACTCACGAGGAGTCTGGTTTTTGGACTTAATTCACTAAGTAGGTAACTTTGTGTGATTGACTATGATTAGTCTACTACAGCAGAGTTACTTACTACAGTGTATCCAAGATTAGGATCCGTAATTGGAGCAAATCCAGGAATAGCAGAATCATCAGCTTCAAATGTGATAGCTCCGATTGAGAGATCATCTATCTGAAGTCTAACTGAATCATCACCAGAGTTTACTCAG
>CALHCH010000002.1 GCA_937930555.1 Candidatus Absconditabacterales bacterium
CCCTATCGATGATACGGGTGCAGTGATAGCTCAGCCAACACTCATATCAGAGACTACAGTAGAGTCAGATGAGGAGATCGCACCCATAGATCCGATAGATCCGATCGTGATATCAACTGATGATACAGATCCTTTTATACAAGAGATAGTGACTGCACTGGAGCAAACAGAGCCAGACACAGCAGTAGAGGTGGTAGATCCACTAGCAGATGTGGAGCCAGTACAAGTAACTCCAGATGAGACTGAGAGCATCATCCAGCTAGGTCCAGTGCCTACCACCACCACCGCAGGATTCAATTTTCTTACAGCTACGACCCAAGAGTTGGATGTGATGAAAGACGAACAGAGAGAGATGTTGTTGGCGTATCTAGCTGATACGTTTGGGCAGGCGAGTGAGATCTATGCCAAGACTATCAGTCTCAAGTATGGATCGAGTATCGCTGATCTCGTGCAATGTGTATGATACGACACTCAGATCTCTCAGATCCAAAACGAAATTGACGCAATAGTGTCAGATCTAGATATGAGAATCAAAGAAGATTCTACTAAGTTTCATGGTGAGATCTCAAGCCTAAAAAATAGATACGATCTTGGTCTCATCTCCAATACCGCTAGAGATGCTGAGGGTGGAGCACTCGCGACACTGATCGATACTAGCTCCCAAAACTACATCGGCTTGATAGATTATTATGCTTCGCAGATCGACACACAGATCCAAAACTTTGTGATCTCCAAAGAAGCAACCAGAATACAAAAACTAGCAGAAAATTATACAACTAGAAAAAATCTACTCGATAGACTCAAACAATCATTTGATCTATTTGAGAGTTCAAGTTTTGTAAATCAGACGGTGATCTGACCTCGTGCTGATGAGCTCAAAGTGCTCGCCGCAGCATCATTCCAGGTATTTGTAAATGATATGAGCAATAGACGAGGTGATCGTTCCAAGTCAGAGTTTGAGACGATGATACAGGGTATGAGAGATACCTACGATGCATATGTAGAAGATCAGATATCTCAGCTGTTTCCTCACCAAGAGATCATAGATATCTACAAGAGCTATGATCTTGTGTCTGAGATATATGATATAGATGCTGAGATCTACGACTGTCAGCAGATAGCCACCAACAAAAATATCGAAGACATCGCGCCACAATTGCTATCCAAGATAGAAAAGGTCCAGCAAGATATCGCTGTAAGCAACTCTAGCGGTACTACCAGTCGAGCTGACATCCAAAAAAACCTTACAGATACACTACTTGCATACTACAACAATGCATTGGAAAATATATTTCAATCAGCATATAGTACTGCTACAGTCATTACTCAAGCACCGATCTTGGTCAATCAAAACAGCGATATCGTAGGCATGGTCGTCACCTATCTCAACGAACTCAAGGTAGCATATACCACCACTGACAATCTCAGGTGATTTGAGGCCAAGTTGGAGAATGCTTATGACAAGATAGAGGTCATACTAGATGAATGAGGTATCACACAGAGACTAGTCACTATATTAGAAGCAATTAGGACTGCTATTGTACAGGTGTTGAGAGGGTAGTGGAGTAGATTTTTAGATTACAAGATTTTGAGATTTTTGTAGATGAAAGACCTCGTCGTGAGATGAGGTTTTTTTATTTCCCAAATTTCTTCCACTCGCTTTTTGCCTTACTGATGATTATCCAGCATATCTACATATAGTACACTACCACTCACAGTGCATATGGCTCTAAATTGTCTATTGATACGAAAATACCAGATCCCATCTCACTTGGGATGTCTGAGCTTGAGATGTGTCTGTGTTTGATGGCCAGAGAGGATATAACGCACAGCTTTATCAAATTGTTTTGCCAGTCATCTCTTTTTGATTTCATCAAGTACTTTGGGATGTATTTGTACTGAGCTGATGCTTATCATCTACAAAAATCTATGAAAAGAAAAATAATTTATACAGTAGGAATGTATTCCACATACTCAGATCTATCAAGATCTTCTATATGTGCTTGCTGTTCTTTGTTTAGATCGCTTGCTGGTAGAGGATGTAGTGTGCCTAGTGGTTCTTGGAGAGTGATATTGAGTCTTTGGTTTTGTACCGCATCACGGAGAAATAGATTGATCGCTCACGAGAGATTCAATCACAAAGAGGCAAAGTATGCTTTTGCCTCTTTTTTGAGTTGTGCGTCGGTTTTGATGGTGAGTGTAGAAGTCATACTAGTGTATAGTAAATAAAGTTTGAATTTGAGCTAAAGATATTAAGTGAAGCGTTTATTTTTTGTTCAAATGAATGTTATTTACTACGTAGTCTCTAGATCTTTTATTATACTAAACTCGAAATCTAAAAACTATAGTACTAATAAAAGTAGTATAATAGTACGATTTTTTTCGTATTTTGCAATATTTTCTCTTCTGTTGGATGCGATGCTCATGAGATCCTTCGACTCATTGCATTCGCTTCCTGCGAGTACGGGACTTACAGCAGGATGAGAGTTGTTTGTCACGAGATCCCGACACTTTACTTCGTTCCGTTCGGGATAACATTTTTGGGATTTGATCTACGCTGTCGCTTGATCTTATCTCCAAAAATAGTTACTTCCCAAACTTATTTTTCCACTCTCATTTCACCAATTTTGTCCTAGAAAATCATCTCCCGCGTCGGGTGAGTAGAACGTCTCTTTGATCATTTTTGCCGAGTTTGTTATCTTTGGCTTTTTGAATATCTATGCCTTTGATGGCTGGGAGTTCGTCTAGCGAGAGATTGTTGCCTTCGCTATATGCCTGGGCTTGCTCGTCAGTGAGCTCTATGACGTATTTGGTCGCGAGATGACCCAGGATATTGCCCAGATAGTGCGTAGACCTAAATCCAAACATCCTATCGATCTTCAAGACAGGGATACCGACTTTTTCTAGATTGATGTGTTTTTGGATCTTGGCAAATGCAGGCGAGGTGAGATAGACTTTTTCTTTGGTAGCTACGAGGAGATGTCTGTCAGGATCTAGGACAAATCAAAAATGTTTGCTGATCCGTGCGTTTGCCTCAGACTGGAGTTTCTTGGACATCGTGAGGGTAAATTGATTTTTGGGACTGAGTTTGTGTGGTTGGGTATATGGTATGTCGGTCGCGTTGATCTTACGTATCTTGGCCAAGAAAAATCATCCTGTCCCCTGATCGTGAGGTCGGAGACGAGCAAACTTGGTCGTATCGATATCGGTCGTCGATCACTCCAGACCAGGACGCGTATTGGTGGTATGTATCTGCTCGATCTCTATATCTCATTGAAAAAAGTCTTTCGCTTTTTGGATGATATGTTCGTTTTCGTATGGATTGATGGTGCAGGTGGAGTACATGATGGTCCCGCCTGGTTTGGTGGATTTGATAGCGCTGACCAAGAGCTGAAACTGAGTCCCAGCGATTTTGTTGATCTCCTCGATCTTCCAATGCTTGAGTGCAAAATCAGACTTAAACGCTGTCCCCTCGCCAGAGCAGGGCGCATCGAGGAGCACATGATCAAAAAAGTTTGGGAGATTTTTGCCAAAAGAAAATCAGTTGAACTTAGTGACTCCAGTGTTTCGAGCTGCACATCTATTGAGATTGTGCGTGAGTTGTTTGAGTCTTGGACCTGCTACGTCATTGGCGATGACGAGTCATGGGTTTTTGTTTTCAGGAGTGGATTGTTGATTTCAAATCCCCCCTAGCCCCCCTTTATCAAGGGGGGTACTCGATATATTCAAGAGTTGAGATGCGAGTTGGGAGGTCTTGCCGCCTGGTGCGGATGCCATATCTAGCACGATATCTCCAGGCTGGAGATCTAGCTGTGGAGCAGAGCTAGCTGCTGCTACCTCCTGGATATACATATATCCCGCCTTGTGCAAAAACGTATTGCCTAGTGCCACATCCCTATCAGTCCTATCGATATAAAACGTCGCACTCCCAGGTGTAAACTTGGTCTCCGTAAGCTCTCGTCATCGCTCGCTAGTGATATTTTTGAATGCTTCTATGGATATTTTACCTGTATTGATGGTGATGGATCTGTTGAGCGGTTTTCTGCAGGCAGTGAGAAACTGCTCCACCTCATCAGCAGGCAGATGTTTTTTCAATTCTTCCTGAAATCTCTCGTGGATCGGATAGGTCTCTTGGAGGTTTTTTGTTTTTTTCATACTATGGGATGATAAAATGAGTAGACCCAGTGTAGTGAAGTGCGATACAGAAGAAATGCTTTTTGTGCTGATTTTGGGTTTGAGATCAGTACAGTGATTGGCATTTATTCTTATATCATCAGATGAACAAAAAAATCTTGGTCAGCGGAAGTATCGCAAATGACTATATTATGAATTTTCACGATGAGTTTGGCAACTACATCTTACCAGAAAAAACTCACCAGCTGAGTGTAAACTTCAATATCAATGAGCTCCATGCTCATGCTGGAGGTGCTGGTCAAAACATCTGCTACAATCTAGGATTGCTTGAGCAGAAGTCCACATTGTTGTGAGCTGTATGACAAGAGCGACGTGCTAGTGAGTTTAACCAACAATGGATAGACTATACTCACACAATCGTATCTGAGACCTATCATACTGCAGTAGCAAACATCATGACAGATGACAAAAACAATCAGATTACCGCGTTTTATCCTGGGGCGATTTTTGAATCCTGACAAGCGCATATAGCTGATGTGGAGGGTGAGATAGCTATAGCTATCGTATCTCCCAATGCGCCAGATACTATGGCACAGCACGTGAGAGAATGCAAAGAGCTAGATATACCAGTGATATTTGATCCAGGACAGCCACTGTCTGCTTATAGCAAAGAATTGTTGGTACAGACATTGGTATCAGCGACCTACCTCATAGTCAATGAATACGAGCTAGAGCTCCTATGCAAGATAGCTGAGATACAGGAGTCAGATCTACTAGACTATGTACAGGCATATATCGTGACGCTGTGAGGAGCGTGATCTCGCTATGTCTCAGCTCAGGAGAGCTTCACGGTATCAGCTGAGCAGCTATGAGATGATATGGTGCTAGATCCTACAGGTGCTGGTGATGCATATAGAGCAGGGATACTCCACGCATATCTCCACTGAGATGACTGGAGATCTGGTATGGAGCTAGGTAGCAAGCTTGCTGCGGCTTGTATCCAGATGCATGGGACGCAGAGACATAGTTTTGCAAAGTAGTATTGCAACTACTACTCATATCTCTATACACTCTCTAGTCAACTATTCTGAAGCGTCGGGGCAATGGTTGGTGTCAGTTTGGATATGTCTATATATGTTGCGTATGTACGTGGGATGTGTGGAGTATCTGGAAAGATATCAACGATTCTTATAGGATGTTTCGTTGTATACAATCTTTCCGCTGACTGGAGAGATTTTTTTTATTGTTATTATATGATCATATGGATTACAAAGAAGGACAGTACAAAGTAAAAGACATGTCACTCGCGGATCGAGGACGCAAAGAGATCGAACTCGCTGAGGCGGAGATGCCAGGACTGATGGCTCTGCGTGAGGAGTACGGAGATACCAAACCACTTGCAGGAGCAAGGATTGCTGTATGTCTGCATATGACGATCCAGACAGCAGTATTGATAGAGACATTGGTACATCTATGAGCTGAGGTGACACGAAGCTCATGTAATATTTTTTCTACTCAAGACCATGCGGCAGCAGCAATTGCAGCAGCTGGTATACCAGTATTTGCTTGGAAGGGTATGGATGAGGAGTCGTTTGAGCGATGTATCGCTGAGACACTCAAGTTCCCTTCTGGAGAGCCGATCAATATGATACTAGATGATGGAGGTGACCTCACCAATCTCATCCTAGATCACCATCCAGAGCTGGTGCCAGGTATCAAGGGTATCTCAGAAGAGACGACTACAGGCGTACACCGTCTGGTAGAGAGAGAAAACGCAGGGACGCTTCCACTCCCAGCTATCAATATCAACGATAGTGTGACCAAATCAAAATTTGATAACAAGTATGGATGTCGTGAGTCGTGTGTAGATGCGATCAGAAGAGCAACAGATGTGATGATGGCAGGTAAGGTTGCTGTAGTAGCAGGTTACGGAGACGTAGGAAAAGGTTCTGTAGCTTCACTAGCAAGTGCAGGTGTAAGAGTTATCGTTACTGAGATAGATCCTATCTGTGCACTACAAGCTGCAATGGACGGATTTGAAGTAAAGAAAATGGCAGATGCTATCAAAGAAGCGGAT
>CALHCH010000003.1 GCA_937930555.1 Candidatus Absconditabacterales bacterium
TTAGTTTTGATAGTAGATCAAGATATGACAAAACAAAAAATACTTATAGCTGGCTGATGATTTGCAATACTGTTGGTAGTATTGTGATGGATTTTGCTTGCGAGATATCTGATCTGAGGTTGAGATACCTCCTCACTCCAAAACAACGTCATCATAGATGCACAAGAAGACAAAGAAGGTGCTCTACCAACACAACCTAACCAACAACTACCTATCACACCCGACACTCAAGACCCACAAGGAGATGTCCAAAAAGATGAACTAAAACAGACTGAGCCGCAAGATGAAGTATACATCTGAGATCTATATATAGCGGTACCGCATCGGGTAGATCAGCAGGCTCTACAAGATCTCACCAATCTCATCAATACTGACTCCTCCACTATCACGCTCCATATCACGCAGGCAACCAGTCCTGAGCAGTACAGCGATATGCTTGCAGATCCAGAGCAGATGGAGCGTTTTGATCTCGTACTACTCCCCTCATCTCGATATGATAGTTACCACACCCAGACACTCAAACTCCCTTTTCAACAAAATATTATCAGTGGTTTTCATCCAAGTCTTTCAGAAATCATTTTGGAGAGTGAGTTTTCGTTTTTGCCATATGCGATAGATCCCATCGTGACCTATACTGACCAGGACATAGCGGATGATGCATTTGGGCGAGATGATATAGCTAGCCATCTCCTCACTCAGCCAGATCCAGATCAGATACCTCTAGGCCTATGAGTATCACCTGTAGATACTAAGTTATTGTCTGCACAGCGTCATCCACTCGCGTCATACCAACACACTCTCTCGCAGATCATAGCCTCGAGTATAGCCACCTCTGATCATACACTCCTAGCACAACTGATATGAGCTGATCTTCGAGATTTTAGGTCGATATTCAAAACTACCGATGCGCAGCAAGACCCGCTGTGTGACATAGATGCGGCATTGTGCCTCCATATGACTGATCAGCTACAAGTGTGATTTGGGTCACTATCCAGTCTCCTACATGCACACAAAACCACTACATCAATCACAAAAAAACAAAAACACATCTCCTCTCTACCAGATATATCATCACTCACAGCTGATGCTCGAGGCTGGGTCGCTCCGATCACCGCTACACATAGAGAGTCTATACTTGCTCGACTCCTATGATATCTCCAGCAAGCTCCTAGCAGCAATCTCCCTCTACGAGATACCTCCATATCTGCACTATCGGAAGTCTCTCACCTCCAGCTCCTCCAGACTCAATACAAACATCTCACTCCATATATCCAATCCAACAATCTCACCATACTCCAGTCCAAAAAATCTCACTATCAAGATCTACAAAAAAATACCCCACTCCAAAAAGTATTGGAATGAGACTATAGCGCGAGACTGTATATAGATGAGTATGGTAGTGAGTAGTTTTTATTTTTTTAAATATTCGCAATGGATAAGAAGGATATAAATAGTAAAAAAAATGAAATACAATCCATGGATAATGTCGCAACAAGAAACGCTCTCTGGAAGATAAAAGAAAATACATCAGAAGTACTAAAGAGCAACTTTTGAACATTCGAATTAATCACCAACCTAGCATTCTTGTTTATGCAGAATAATAATCACAATTTAAAAATACATACAAAGGGATGAAAGTATCCAAAAATATCAATTATAGAAAAGAATGTAAAGAAAAAAGCCTCTTTCCCAATTGAAATTACAATAAAACCAGACAATCTAATTAGCGTAAAATTAAGTCCCTACGAGCACTACAAAGATTTTTACTACAATGCACAGAATATAGATATGGAAACATATCTAAAAAATGAGACTCAAATTTTTGAGTCTTTTGCAAAAAGAGATTTATCAATAATACCAGAAATTTTTGAGAAAAAGGTGTATCAAAAATATGATGATTTAAATATAGCTGGTTATGATTTCCCAATTTCAAAAAAGATAAAAGACATAGTCACCAACAAGGTGCATATTGTCTCAAACAATAAAGAAAAAATAAGTAAAAAGGAAAGAAAGATGAAAAATAAAGACTTGCACAAAAAGTGATTCGTTGCGCGCAAGAATGAGGTGCAAGATTTTACTGAAACACAAAAAGAGCTAGAAAAAATGGTTATAAAAAAACTCTGACAAGAGGAAATAAATAACATAAAACAAAAACATATAATGAGAGACTGAAAATGAATTTTTGACAGTTATTTTATTGAGCTAAAAAAACTACTATCATAATTCTTATTTCTTCACAATTTTTCTCTTTTTTCTCAAGTTTTGTTCGTATTCTTCTAACTGAAGAGTGATCTGATTTTTGTGCATGGTCGCTCAGTTGTGTGTATTGAGACCTTGATCATCACTCGATCACCCAAACAATCCTCTAAATGCTTTTCACATTTCTTGCATACCCGCACCAAACGAAAAATTTCTAGACAATTCTTTTTTTGTCTGCTGTTTGAGTGATTGTTCTATCTCCTTGAGATCTGTCATATGTGGTATAAAGCTGAAAAGCTAAAGTTGAAAGTTTTTTTTGATTACTATACGATTGTTATATGATAGCTTTAGTCATACCCTTCGACTCCACTTTGTTTCTCTTAGTATAAAATACCTCATGCATCGTCTCTTTTTTCTGAATTCTCAATTCTTAATTCTTATTTACTTACCACCAACCTCTCAGTCCTAAATACAAATACTTCTACATTTCACTCGATAGCATATTTTTTCTTGACGTGATACAGTGCGTGTTTGGCGTCAGCTACACCAGCTACACCAGGCAAGATGACTCAGCTAGTATCGTTTTCTCCTATCACAGCAAACCCAAACTCCTGTGGGTCTTTGGTCAGGATATCGGCAGAGTCAGAGAGCTGGATGATCTCAGATACGATATCTACAGCCACATAGATAATATCTCACATCTCAGACTCTATCTCAGTATATATCGTATCTAGCAACTCATGTAGTGGCATATCACTACTCACTACTCACTGAGAGATGATCAAATCCTGCTGATCGTCATATCACGAGAGAAAAATACCCTTCTCCTCTTCGGAGCCATATGATTCAAACAACACTTTTTTGATTTTTTCTAACATGATACATCTAGACAATAAAGAGTTTTTTTACTGTCTCTAGTATACTCAAACACGTATTTTTTGTCAAAAATTATCAGTACTCTAGATTCTAAAATCTAGCCTCTAACCTCTAGCTACTCTTCCTCAAAATAATTTTTGATCAATGGAAAGAAGCGGAAGTATTCTAATAGCTGTAGACCAGTAAATCTACCTACCAGTATATTCAGAGCAAATACAACTAGGATGAGTTCAGGATTTCACAAAAATATGTTTTGGAGGTAATCGGACTGAAGAATATACAATACCAAAAAACTTACCAATACAAACTCTCATAGTGAAATAATTCGTCATTTTTTAAATTGGAGGAAACTGTCCGAAAACACTCATTTTGCTACCAACAAGATGCACACAAACGGAAAGATTGCAAAACTATTGGTATATGAAGACATCTCTACAAGATTGAGATCCAATATGTTGTGTGCTCGTCGTAGCAGTATAGTAAAAATACAGTACAAGATTAGCATCAATGAGATTTTGGGACTATACAAGAGATAGATTTTTTTGGTGATAAAAAACACTACTGTCACTGCCAGTGCCGCAGCAAGGAGCAATATCAATGATGGTCCCACTCATATCACTAGCATGGATACACCAAACAACAAAGGCGTAAACACACCAAACACAGATAGTCACACTACCTGCCTCGCTATAGATATCAATAATCACAAAAATGGTAACAAGAGTATCAAGGTAAGTATCCCAAGTGGAAAACCATTGAACAACAAATAATCAGTCATATATGACAAAAATGCCCGTTTATTCGATTCATCCAAGCTGACTGAGTATGATTTGATAAAATCGTACTCCTGCGGATCCTCTCACAGCAACAATGAAGTAAACAACGAACCAAAATATTGTTTTTTGGTGACGAAGACTTTTTCTATACCGGCTGCAGTGATATACCTAGCCAACAATCTACGAAAATAACTCTGGGTGATATCAGCTATCACATACACCTCAGATGAGGTCATATCTATATCATTGATCGCCAATATCCTACCTAGTATATCAAACAGCTGTCATTGAGATTTGGTATCTATCACCATACGATCCGCATTTTTGAAATACGGCACAAAAGTAGATAGATGCGTAAATAATTTGTCATCAGAAGTAAATCAATCAGTGGAAATATTTTTGAACAACAAATTGTAATCTCATGTACCGCTCTCGGTTTGTTTACTCAATTCAAGTATCTCTGATCACACTCAAAGATATATTATTATGTTTTCATACGCATTGACGTTTTTTTCTACAGTATACACACATCCATTGTCCAGACTGATCTCACTCTGCACCAGATACAGCCCCTCTCACTCAAAATTGTGAGAGAATGACCAATCAGTGTATTGTGCCAACTGATCTGGTCATGATCGTACCATCTGCTTGACGCTAGATCCAGACGCATATGCATCAAAATCATCTGATATAACACTGTATTCGTACAATTGATTTTGCTTTACCTCATCCTGTCACAACAGATTGAATACTATCTCAGGACAAAACACTCACTCTGGAGTCACTGTCAAAGTAGATTGACCATATGCTGATGAAAAAAAGAAAAGTAACCCTATTAATCAAAAAAATATATATCAAAAATATTTTGTTGATCGAGCGGATCGCTGATCACGTATGGATAGAATAATTCACATAATATTCTTACTATTGCTGTTACTATTTATCATCACTTACTTACAGTATACATTCTAAAAAAAGTTATTTTACCAGACATATATAGATAATGAAGCTAGATTTTAGAATACTCAAACAGCAATGAAATGCAAGAGTGTGAGAGTTTTTGCTCAATGGTGTGACCGTGCAGACACCTTGTTTTATGCCTGTAGGCACCAAGGCTACCGTCAAGGGACTACTCTTGGATATGCTCCGTGATCCCAAGTATTTGGGCACCCAATCACCGTTCAAATTGATCTTGTGAAACACCTATCACCTCTATCTCCGTCCAGGAGAACAATTGATCAAAAAAGCTGGCGGACTTCACAAATTTATGCATCGAGAGGATGGATTGATACTGACTGATAGTGGATGATTTCAAGTATTTTCTCTCTGATTGTGAGACAAGACCAAGGGTGGCAAATCACTAGTCAAGCTCATGGATCACTGAGTAGAATTTCGCAGTATCCACGATGGATCCAAGCATATGTTTACTCCATCTGGAGTGGTAGATATACAAACAGATCTGGGGTCAGATATCATGATGATGCTAGATGTATGCTCTCCAGTAGACAATATCACCAAGGATGAAGTAGCTCGTCAGATGAGCATCACTCATAAGTGGGCCCAGCAAGCGTACGAATATTTCAAGCCAAGATATGAGGATGCTAGATGAGTATTGTTTCCTATCGTACAGTGATGACTCTATGATGATCTCAGAGCGCTATCAGCGCAGACGCTCGGTGCATATGCTACAGATGGGATAGCCATATGATGACTCAGCGTCTGAGAAACCAAAAGTGAAATGAAAAGAGTACTAGAAAATACACTGCCTCATCTACCAAAAGACAAACCAAGATATCTCATGGGTGTCGGGACACCAGAGGACATAGAGATGGCAATATGACAAGGTGTCGATATGTTCGATTGTGTCTTGCCAACTAGACTAGGTAGACACGGTACAGCTTTTGGTCCACATTGACAGATCAAGCTGTCCAATGCGCAGTACCGTGAAGATTTTTCCTCACTCACTGATACCTGCCAGTGTCATACTTGTACTCACTACACCAGAGCGTATCTCCACCATCTCGTAAGAGAAAACGAAATGCTCTGAGGCACACTCCTCTCACTCCACAATATCGCCTACCTACACAAACAACTAGAAGACTGGAGAAATAATATGCTAGCATCTTAGTATATGGTAACAATATATGGTAAGAAAAAACCACAGAGCTGTCTGTGGTTTTTGTATACTTAACAATACTCGTCATTGCGAGGAAGATATGTCACCCTGAGTGAAGCGTAGCGAAATCGAAGGGTCGACATATCTGACGTGGCAATCTCATGAGTTTACAAATAGGACTAAAGTTACTATACACTCTTCTCATACTTCTTTTTCCAATACCTAATCTGATTATCTAGTTGTCCCAATTCATCATCATCTGCAGCTTTGTTTTGGTGTGTCTTGCGGCATACAGTACAGACAAAATGTATCTTGGTCTCTCCATTTCTGATCTCATACTGTATGGGTCTCATAGCTCCACCACACTCAGTATCTCTATCTCCTGGCACATCTCCATCCACATGTAATGACAAAAAACACTGCGGGCAATGATTGCGGCAGGTTTTTTTGGCTACAGGGACAGTGATATTACATCACTGACACACAAAGGATTCATTTATTTTTTTCATCATACAGAGTATACACTATTCGAGTCACGCATCAATATCAGTCAGCATATTCTTGAGTTGCTCTATAGTCTCATGAGAGTTTTCGGGCCGATCATCTGGAAATCTTCTCCTCACCTCACGTCTAATCTGCTCTTCCGACATCTCCTCTCTCATCAAAAATAATCAATCACCAAACTTCTTTCTTAATTTAGTTTTTAATCATATCAAAAAGTATTTAGAATACTCCAAAGAAAATGTCTTGCTTGATACACCTTCCGATCTATGCAAAACTTCAGTCTCATATTCATCTCACAAGACATCGTAGATATGAGCTATATCTCTCCTAGTAAGAGGTATTGAGCTCAGTATTACATCATTTCGCATCTCAATCATCTCTGAAGCTCCAAAGACTTCAAGTATCTCCTGATTAGGAGTATACTCATCATCCAAGGCTCGTTCAGCAGCAACGATACTATCTGTCTCAGGATCGCGCAAAATCTCCCCAGAGACATTATTCCACCTATCCATATATGAGCTCGTATCAGGCATTTTTGTGTGTAGATATAAAAAAACTATTCTTCATGTAGATTTTCAAATAACTCTCAAGAAATATATACTGTTTTTATGATGTGATCATAACTCACGCCATATTCATTTCTAAAAAGAGCTAAGAAATAATTTATAAATTGCTTATCATCAAGGTAATGTCTCTCTGTCATATTTTTTGAAAGATCAGTTCTCATCTGATTGATAGAAGCACCTAGAGACTTCTTAAGTTTTTTTAGCAAACCACTCTCATCTAGTAACTGCTGCAAAATATCTAGATCTTCTGCCCCTATACTCAGTTCATCAGTGCTAGAAAATCCCTTCATAAGAAGATCTACAATTTGATTCTGCTGGATGCTAACGCCTGAGTGTTCTATCTTTTTCATACCTCAAGTATAAACCTCAAGACTCTATTTGTCAATAAATCTAGCACAAAAAACTAATACTCAACCGTAGTAAGTATCGTAGATCTATCACCGCCTTGCACGGGATCCAATACTTGGACACTTATCCTATCTTCATCTACTAACTTTTTGCTACCTATGCTATGTGCTCACTCAAAATTAATTGGCAATACTTTACCTATCTTTGTGCTGTATGTTGGATATTTTGGATGCATTGGAGCTTTAAGCTGTCACTTTCTCATATAAGCAAGAAATTCTTTTTGGGTATTTTTTCACCTATCTCCAAGTCTAAGGATAAGGTTTTTGACTATACTGCCATACATACACCGGTATCCATTATGCAATTCAAAATATCCCTCTCACTTTCATACATGTGCATTTGCAGAGATATATCTATTCGCTCTTTTTTCAAGTTCGTATATTGTATGCACAATTTGATCCAATCTAAACTTATTGCCATCCTGAAACACAGCGATCAATCTCTCAACATAATCATCACTCATCTGATCTGCTGCATAGGGATTGAGATGAACAAATGACACTCAATAATCAACCGTCATTGCAGTGGCAAACTTCTGACCATCAGTCTCTGTGAGTATTCTACTATGTTGGTTTTGCAGACTATCTGGATACCTAGAGATATCTAGCTGCGTGTCCTTACGTGTGGCATATGTAGCTATATATGTATTTTCTGCAGCAAAGATGGCTTCTTGTCTCCCTACCATATCACTACCAAATTCTTTTTCTAATTGTGTCAATTGCTCGTCATTTACTTCAGTCATAAATAGCAAAAGCTCAGTTGCCTCGCGAGCAGATCTTTCTGCAATCTCGATTATATACCTCACAAACACATCACTTTCTTGAGGTCACTTTAATGTCTCACCGTTATTTGCTACAATTGTCTTCAATACTTTGGTCATACCGACATGCGAGTAAATATATAGTATATACTAATACAATACATATATGTCAAGTAAAAAGAAAACCCTCATGATAACCACCACAAGAGCTTTCCAATAACTACCAACTATTTTACCTCCTCCACTACTTCTTCTATTACTTTCTTCATACCAGCTTCGATCTCATCGCTGAGCTTCTTTTCTGCTATGATAGTCTCTTGCAATCCACTATGTGTCGTGTCCAATTTTTCGTACAGCGCAGTTTCAAATGGAAGTATGCTCTCTGTATCCAAATCATCCAAAAATCCATTGATTCACGCATACATCATTACCACTTGTTTTTGAAATTGGATTGGAGAATTGACTCATTGCTTGAGCATTTCTACCATCCTCACTCATCTATCTAGTATCTTCCTTGTGCTTTCATCCAGATCGGACGCAAACTGAGAAAACGCTTCCATCTCTCTATAGCTCGCAAGCATCAATTTTAGTTTTCCTGATACTTTTTTCATAATCTTGGTCTGAGCAGATCCTCATACACGAGATACCGACTGACCCACATTGATCGCAGGACGTACTCACGAGTTAAACAGATCTGTCTCCAAGAATATCTGACCATCCGTGATAGAAATCACATTGGTCGGAATATATGCTGATACATCACCTGCCTGTGTCTCGATGATCGGGAGTGCTGTGAGTGATCCTGTTGTGCCTTTTACTTTGCCACCTGTGAGCTCTTCTAGATATGCAGCAGATACTTTTGCTGATCTCTCTAGGAGTCTGGAGTGTAGATAAAACACATCACCTGGGTATGCCTCACGACCTGGTGGTCTTCTCAGAAGTAGTGACACTTCTCTATATGCTACCGCATGCTTGGAAAGATCATCATATATGATGAGCGCATCCTCACCGTGATACATATAGTACTCAGCAATACTACATCCTACATATGGTGCGAGATACTGAGCCACTGATGGGTCAGATGCTGCCGCAGACACGACTGTCGTGTATTCCATAGCTCACGCTTCTTTGAGGGTCTCGACGATGTTTCTGATTTTTGAAGCTTTTTGTCCTATAGCTACATACACACACTTCATATTTTGACCCTTTTGGTTCAATAT
>CALHCH010000004.1 GCA_937930555.1 Candidatus Absconditabacterales bacterium
TGATCTCTTAATGATAGATATCAATGAGATGCAAATAACGCAATACAACTACTCCAAGAAAAACTCATCAGCGTACATCGGCAATCCACTATCTGATGTCAAAAATACGTGTCCATCTCACATCGGGCTTCAGATTTTGAAGTGAGTGGGATACTCTTCACTCGTGCTATATACATCATAGGGATCTAGAGGCGTCATCTTCTTGCCAGACTCATCTCTAGGAAAGACGTCATATGAATGTGAGGCAGGGTATAATACTCAGGATCTTGTCGCAATCTTTTTCGTGGTTGCTCTACTTCTTGAGGAAACTCATTGGTGATCTTCAATCAGCTCAGTCATACATCTCCAATATAATCTCATCTTTTGATGGGCTTGCATCGCGGCACATCATTAATTTTTGTGACTAATTCTTGTGTAAATTGAAAACCGCTTGCGGATCGCATATCATATCACTCTACTGATACTGTTTTCTTTGGTGCTGATTGGGAAAATGGGAGGGTCAGGAACTTTTGCATCTAACTCATTACAGATCATCAAAATCAATCATACTCTACTGATAGGTCGTCATTGATGGTAAATTTATAGGTCCCACTTCAGCCGCAAGTTGGTCACCATTGAGATCAGAGATGGACCTGCGCTTGTTGATTGCTGATGTTTACTCTATAATGAAACAATCAAATAGACTTAGATCACTTACTATTGTATGTCCCATACATCTCATACACCTCTTCTGCTGACAATGCATCAATAGTGGCAGGTATGCCTGAAATAAACTGTCACATTTCTAGATCTTCTTTGTGTGTGACAACATAGCTAAGCATGTTTTTTAGTACAATCGCTTTGTGTAGTTGCCTTTTAGCTGTTCTGTCTTTCATCAAGCTTATAACAAAATAAATAATCTATTGATAGCTATAAGTAATTTACAACATCAAATCTATTGTAATAGTCTTTTAATCATATTTTGTATTTTCTAATCTTTCATGCTTCAACTAGCTTTTCTAGTTTTGATCTTGAGATACCATATCTAATAACCTCAGCTTGAAGAAGTCCATCTTCTTTTTTCATCTTCTTAATTTCAGCGATCTTTGATCTTACTAATTTGTTTGATCACTTCACTTTTTTTACTATTTTTTCTTGGTTATCCTTAAATTCATTATCTAGATCTTCTCCTATAAGGTATTGCATATCAGGCATATATGTAGATTAAAATTATAAATCCTCATTCATCTCACTAGACCTCCTAAGTATAGCACCGAAAAATTCTTTATAAAGTTCGTGACTATTTCCATCAGGATGATCTGTTAGCATAAACTCTGTGAGTGCTTCAACTATAGATGAATGATCACAAAGAGAATACAAAAATGCATTAATCGATATTAAAACGATTAAATATCAGTCAAATATTTCCATTAAAATATCAGCAAAAAAGTTCCATTAATCCAATATGATTATCATGAGCAAAACACCTATCCAATAAGTTGATGTATTCTGTCTTTCATTCGATCTGTTTTCATGAGATTATGTTGAGATATATTTTGTCTTGCAGGAAGTTGCTTCGCAAAATCTTTTAGAGAAAATGACTTGAGAAATATCTCTATTACATCACTATCTAGGTGTTCTCAAATTTCTTTTTCAGATGATCTTGCAATACTGCATTCATGAGTCTGCTTAAATATCATATATCAATCTCTGGCACTTTTTACTTTAGATAGTTTTATATCTTCTTTAGATATATTTTTTTGATCTACCAATCATTGTATATACAATTCTTTGTCATACTCCGCACCTGTAATAGCATAATACGCTTCAAGGTTATCTGGATGATACAAGTAATTTTCTAAACAGTAGTATTCCAACACTATAACTCCAAAAGAGTTTCTAACTCACTCTCTTTCTACATCAGTCAAGAAATCTCTATCAATTATTCATTGTAATTTATTTGCTTTGGATTGATTGAGCACTCAAGCTTTATTGTTTGCTGGCACAAAAACAGTATTTTCTCTCTCAAGATATGCAAACAGTACACTGTTCTTATTTTCACATAGTATAATTTCTTTTCCTGCAAATATTGTACTCAACATTGATTGAGGAACGGCAATATCATAGACGATCTCGGATTCTTCTGGAATCAATAGATGTGGATAATCAAAATTTAGATTATCAAAATCTACAATTACTGCTTCATGGGATGCTTTTGCATAGTCAATAAATCATAACGCATGACTTGCTGTCCATAGTTGTGAGTTGTCTGGAAGCCGATACTCTATGATCTCTTGTATCAAATTGTATTGTAGAGACGTATGAAGATGGACATCCATTTCATCTATATAGATAATTGTATCTTCCAGCTCATTCTTTCTCATCATAAAATTTAGCAAGATGATGATGATTTGCTTTTCTCCATGACTCAGTGAAGTAAAATCTATTTGTGATGATCACTTAGCAAATTGTAGGTTTGCTGGAGTTTGAGGTCATGGTGCCTCAAATCGGTTAAACTGTAAACAGATATCATCCTCCAGTCAAAAGATTCTTTTCAATGATTGATTGAACGGAGCGATTATCTCCTCACGTATCTTCGCAACTCAGTCAGATTCGCCGCTTACTGCTTTTCACATCTGCTGTATCATCAGATTTACAAATCTCACGACATCATTATCAAATCTTCTTTCAAAATCTATAGATCTACGAACACTATCATCAGCAGCATCTTTTCATCATTTAATTTCTGGAACCATTCTTATGCTTGGGCGCGTATATATCTTTTTTGCAAGTTCTCTTCATATGGTCTTTCATGTTCAGTAAGAAATTTCTCACTGATCTGTTCGTATTGAGATCAAAGGAGATCATCACTTATGTGCATAGGACTCATTCGGTCTTCGACCCTTAGATGCGTAATCATAGACTGACTGCATTGCATCCATAATACTTGACTTTCCAGACCCATTTGCTCATATGAGAAGGACAAGTTTTGGTGCAATCTCTTGATTTCCTAGATCTATTGTAAGATCAGTAAATCTCTTATATTGCTGGAGTTGGAGTTTTTTGATGTGCATAGTTATGATTTATAAATAAATGGATTCTATAAAATAAGAATTCACAAGAGTCTCAGTCTAAATAACATTCATCATAATTATTATTACAAGATATATAAGTTAAGTATTATTTATATTTGAGTTGCAAATTCTCTCATAAAATCTTATGGTCGTCGGATATAGCGACGAGGCTTTCTTTCCTTTGTAGGGTAATTTTCATTTTGTCTGAGAGAGTTGATATGATATCTCTAGAATTAGCTATTTCTAGTATACTACACATCTTTAGTCACAAACCGTATATCACCATCTAAGATCACGATCCTCACTTGGACGTCTTTGTGATCAAAGAGTGTCACCTGATTGTTTTGTGCCATCATACATATATCAAAAAAATCAAAAACATCTTACCTCACGGATGGTACTATAGATCCTCCTTCATCTCACTCGACCTCCTAAGTATAGCACCGAAAATTTCTTTATAAAGTTCGTGACTATTACCATCAGGATGATCTGTTAGCATAAACTCTGTGAGTGCTTCTGCGATATGAATCGTTGCTAAGAAAGGCAGATCTTCACAAGCATAGTATGATGGGTTATCGGCATTGGTATAGATATTAATTACCTTTTCTTTGCTGTCATACTTCCACACCTTCCATCAGTGTTCTGCTCAAACATTCTCATAGGAGTGCGTGAAAGACATATGCTTACCTCACATATTTATATCAAACTTTTTTGTCCCTTTCTTTGGCTCCACATCTAGCAACACTTCCTGTTCAACTTCAACTTTCTTAGTTGTATCTTTATCTACGTGCACTATGTCTTGTTTCGGCAGTTCTCTTGGTGTGGTTTTTGTAACCTCAGTCACTATTTCATTCAATGCTTGTGATGTGTCCTTATTTCTTTCATTAGTTACTTTTACTACCTGATCAGTCTGACGTTCCTTAGATTTAGCTTCACGTGCTTTTGTAAGAATTGGTTTCAATTCAAACTGCAAGATACTCTCTACTTTTTTATATTCATCACTTTCTATTTCAAAAGATTTCTTGTTATGTGTCACTGGAACGAAATTCATATGAATTTCTCAATACACTCTAGTTAATGTAGGATGGTGATTGAATCCTATCTTATTGTAGGGTGCTATAAGTCTATTGTTTCTATAACAATGAATTCCGTATTTCTGAGAAGATTTAAATTTCTCAGTTAATCACACCCATCAAGTAATTTTTCAATAGTCACATTTAGTGTTTATCTCAAACCTTGTTCATTCTTCAATCTTAACAGATAATGGAGTTATAATTTTATTATTCAGCTTTACAGATATCTCATCCAAGTAATGTCAAAACCTTGTCTGTATATCTTCCTTCAGCTTATCTTCCAATGACTGCAGGATCTTAACCTTTAGATCTGTAATTTCGACAATTGTATAATGCTCATCTTCAGGTCTTTCTCTTTCCGTTACATCGAGTTCCCATTTGTTATTATCTTCTCGATCTTTGAGGTTAAACTCTACTTTGTACTCTAAAGATTCTCATAGTTTCTTTGAGATTACTTTGAAGTTCTTACCTAGTGATTGACAAGCTGTCTTCATTCAAAGACCAAACTCTCAAAGCTTTCACTCCTTGGTAGAATGTCCAAGCACCACTGCTTGTTTGATCTGTTCGAAATTCATACCTACTCATCTGTCAGCTATCGTTAATTTATCAGGAAAAAGTTTGATAGATATTTCCATATCATCTTCAGTTCTCGCATCAATAGAATTATCTATCAGCTCAGCAATAGCTTGTGGAATAGAATACCCTGAAGATCAGAGTTTTGGGATCAGGGATGTATCTGGAGTAATATCAATCTTTACCATATAAGAATACATAAACTAAAATATACTTCGTAAGTTTTTAGAAAAAAGAATTTCTAAAAATAACTATCGACTTCGGGATTACTACTATTATCGGGATCTGTTACCTCAGTTTTCATATCTTTTTCTATGACTTTTCATCACAATACTTCCTCGTATTCTCAGATTGCTTGTGGCAACAATATCTGAAATTCTTCTAAGAACTTAACTGGAAATGAAACTCACTGCTTTCACCGACCAGTATACTTCTCAGACTCTACTCGTTCTCTCACTTGCACGCTAGTTGTTCACTTGAAACTACTAACAGCAACCTTAAATAGTTTAGATCATTTATCAAACTGTCCATACTCTTTAAGATCTTTCTCATCGTTTATCGACTGAATCAA
>CALHCH010000005.1 GCA_937930555.1 Candidatus Absconditabacterales bacterium
ATAAAGTTCTTATTTTTTTGTGCAAATAACTATCTGGTACTGATGGATGCTTTTTCGCTACTACCATCCAAAAACAGTAATACTGCATCGGATACCGTGATCTGAGTCACATCTCAGCTAGCCGGTATCTCCAACAATACATCTTTTTGCTTGATAGCATCTAACTGATTGACAAAAATACTAGCCCTCCCGTCTGCGCTATCTACATCAGTTAGATTTCATTTGCTTTGTATATTGGTTGTGTCCAAATCCAGTTCTGCTGTATCCCAAAACACCATAATACTCATAGAATCAAGATTGGGTATCTTTTTGTTGAGTACAAGCTCTATACGATCAGCATAGGTATCCACTATCACATCTCACAACAGCTGGTCTTGCTGCTCACCCAATACATTTGCCTGCAGCTTGTCAAAGTTTTGTCTAAGACCAAAAAATAGCACTGTAGCCAATACAAGCGCAATCAATATAGATAAGATATTTTCAATTGAAAAGATTGATTTTTGCATACGAAGTGGGTGATCAAAAACGTCAAAAAACAATGTGCTTATCAAAAAAGAAAAGCAGTATATACTACTTTTCTTATAGATCTTTGTGGCACAAAAACAAGTGTCAATGCAGATATAATCTAGTCTAGATATTTACTCTTTTTCTGATTGTGCTCTCATAATGTCTCTGAGAGATGTATCTGACCTGTCGTGTCGTGTAGATAAAACTGATACTCAGATTTTTGTGCTTCTAGTAGTGCTTCCATACTACTCACATGGATATTGGCAATAGGGGTTGGTGGGAGACCATTTTGTCTTCTGGTATTGTATGGATTGGTCGTGTCTGCTACGTTGTTGCCGATCACAGTGGGCGTGCACTCAGCATATGGTCTACGGAGATTGTAGCATAGCGTGATATCTGCATCGATACGCGTCCCAGAGTTCAATCTATTATAAAACACACTCGCGATTTTGGCTTTATTTTCGTCTACTCTCTCTTCTTTTTCTATCACAGATGCGAGCTTGGTAGCGGCATGTGGACTGAGGCTAAATACATATCCCAGACTACTGAGTCTATCACTCAGTCACTTGATCTGATCTGCATATGGCTTCCATATTTTGGACTCATAGGTCTCTAGCTGCAAGAGTACTAGCTGATCTATCAGATCCAGATCTCTATCCACAAAATACGTCTCCGGATACAAATATCACTCCAGCGTATCTATGTCTCCTGCTATATCCAAAAACCCAAATCTATTTTTGTACTTGGCTATGATATCAGGATTAGTCACAAAATCGATATACTCTCCCGCCTGGATATATTCTTTTTCGGCCAATCTATTGTCTATATCATAGATGCTCCATCACTCGAGTATGGTCAGTGACTGATATGCCAATGAAGGTCATTCATTGAGAAAATCAAAAAATGTCCCAAAATCGTAATCACCAGAAAAAATGTAACTCCCTGGCTGCAAGACCTCAAGTGCGTCGGGGTTTTTCTTGTATCGTCGTTTGAGTCTATAGGTCTGGAGACCATTTGTCACCTCATCTAGCACAGCTGCGATCGTCCCTCATTCAGGCACCGTCACTGTCTGATCTAGCGAGAGCGTCCCACCTGCACTCTTGTCTGCTCAGCCAAATACTCTCGTAAGCAACCATAGTCCTACCAGACCATATACTACCAGCCATCCAGGCTTCAAAAAACGACTGGATCAACCAGCTGATTGGGTATTTTTGTCTCATCTAGATCATCTTGAGGCTTGTATCTGTCTCATACTACGATATATGATTGGGAAGCAAAAAGGTGTGTATAGTGATAATGTGAGAGAAGTAAAGAAAAAACCAGTTGATGAAAAACAAAAAAACTAATACAACAAAACAAAAGGCGAAATCTTTAATAAAGATTTCGCCTTAAAATAAAAATAATGAGTTTAATTATCAAGCAACTCTTTGATAATTGGAATAAAGAAGCTGGATCCTCCACTCTTTGGATAGATAGACACATTTCGCTTCTCTGCTTCGGGAGCATGTGCTCCAGCCAAGCCAGACCAAAAAAAGAATTTGCCTTTATAGGTGTCCTTAATTTGATCCCAAAATTGAAAGCCATTTTCTCCACCGCCTAAATCAATATCACAAATAATGAGATCATAATTATGATATATATTAATTGCTGCGGTAGGACCAATACTGATACTAAATGATGAGTCTACCTGATAGTCTGTGGTAGAGCTAACCATGTCAATAAATGCTAATTTCTCTTGATCGTCTAATATGAGTATCTTTTTATTCATTATGGTATGTATTTTTGTTTGAGGAAATAATCACATAATATATACCCATATAAAATAAAAAGTCAATAAAAAACGAGAGCATCGCTCTCGTATTCTATATGGTACGGTATATGGTCTACGATCAAATTAATTTGCGCGTATGTTGCACCCTTCGACAGGCTCAGGATGACAAACCTCAAGTTTAGTATCTTGTTTCTCTACTCTGAGTTCTCTACTCTGAATTCTGCCTTACTCATTCTCTCCACCCTGTTCTTCCAATGTCAGACCTACGAGATCTTCATCCTTACCAGATTTGGATCAGCCGTCTCTAGTGATGTATACATAAGTCGGGATCACCATAGGGCTACGTCCGATTTCTTTGTTGATAAACTCACCCAAATCGTCTTTGATTTTTCTCATGATGTCTTTGGTTTCCATTCTTTTTTTGGAGTAGGTCGAGTATTTAGATTTTACAAAATCCACCACACGAGTATGTACTTTCCTCACCTCTGATGAGTACACAAATCATCTAGACTCTATCTGTATATTGCCGATGAGTTGTTTGGTGTCAGGGTCGATCTTGAACACAAGTGACACTACACCATCGTGAGCCATGATCTGACGAGCCTTGATGACATACTCTCCAGAGAGATGTCATTTTCATTTACCATCAATGAGTACGGTATCTACATTGATTCTCTCATCTGAGATTCTACATCATTTGTCATACATCTCGATGATCGCACCATTTTGATTTGGCATCAAGATATTTTCTTCATCTATACCTACTTCCATACCGAGTTTTTTGTGCTCGTACCTAAAATATGCATTGAGATAAAACGGCAAGAAGAATTCTGGATTGATGAGATTGAGCATCAATTTGTGGTCTTCTGCACCACCATGTCCACTAGCATGGATATCCATATCATCATTGGTGATGAGGTGTACTCATCTCATCACGAGACTATCTTTCATATTCATAGCCTGGATTTCATTACCTGGGATCACAGACGCTGAGACCATCACTGTATCGCCCTCCTTGAGCGTCACCTGTGTATGCTCATTTCTTGCCATCCTCGCCAAGGCGGAAAATTCTTCTCCCTGAGCTCCCGTACATAGGATCATCACACGCTCATCTGGCATATTTTCGATATCATTGTTTATCTTACGGATATGTCCTTTGGGTACGTTGATATATCATAGCTGTTGGCAGATCTCTACATTGTTGATCATAGATCTACCTGAGAGATAGACCACTCTATCGTGTCTGATAGAGTTGTTGATCAGCTGTATCACACGTCATACATTGGACGCAAAAGTCGCCACGATCAGTCTCCCAGAGGATTTGCCGATGATACTCTCGAGCGTCTTCCCGATTTCTAGCTCTGACTTGGTTGGTCATTTTTTGCTAGATCATAGGGAGTCTCAGATATAGAGTTTGACTCATTCTTGTCAGATCCTAGAGATCTTGGGTATGTCTGCTGGCTCACCTATAGCGGGTGTATGATCGATCTTGAAGTCTGACGAGTTGAAGATAATACCCTTTGGGGTCTGGATAGCCATAGCCATCGTCTCAGGGATATTGTGATTTACGTGCACAAACTCGATAGTAAATGCTCCCAGCTTGAGGAGATCTACATCTGGATCCACGATTTTGTATTTGATCTTGTCTATATCAGATTTGTTGTCAAAAGTTTTTTTGATAATACCTAGGGTAAGTGGCGTAGTATATATGGTAGGAAATCACAACTCTGGTAGTAAGTCTCTAAGCGCTCATATATGATCGAGATGTCAGTGAGACAGTACGATTCCTCTGAGTTTTTTGATGTTCTCTTTGACGTATCTGATGTCAGGTATGATATAGTCCGCACCCAGGGTCTCATTGGCAGAAAATTCCATCCCAGCATCCACGATGATCATATCATCTTCGTACTCGATAAATATACACTGACCTACTTCTTCTAGACCCATCAGAGACCCAATTCTTACTGGTTTTTCTCCTTTACCGATCTGAAATGTTGGTTTGCTAGATTCTGTACTGCGTACAGTCATAGGATTTGTCTTGCCTTTTCTTCTCGGTCCTCATTTGTGACCTCATTTTCTAGGTCATCTAGAGTTTGTAGATTTGGATCCAGTAGATCAGCTAGATTTGGTGCTAGGTTTTTTTGTTGTACTTGGATTTTTGTCACTTCACTTTCTTTTAGTGAAGTTGATGTTTGTATTAAATTCTTGCTTTGTCATTTGTAAAATATGTATAAAGTATAAAAAGAAAATCAACTGCTCCGTCTTTTTTGATTGAGAAAGTGAAGTGATTTCAAAAGTGTTTTGTTTGTTTTTAGATTTTTGATAGAGAATGATAGAGTCTATATTGGATACCTTACAGTCATATGCTAGCAGACACGATGTGCCTATTGCAGACGATCCCACCAGACAATACATCAAATCAATATTGGAAGTATATCGTCCGAGATATTGTCTAGAGATAGGATCAGCTATAGGATATAGCACGATCGCAATGGCCGCCAACATACAGCGCCGATGAGGAAAATTAGATTCCTGTGAAGTCTCCTACCCAAGCTATAGGATAGCGCTTCATCATATATATCAGTCTCAATTATCAAATATAGTACTGACCTATGGTGATTTTCGCAAATTTCCAGCTGATTTTTATGCATATACGTTTGACTTTGTGTTTGTAGATGGTCAAAAAAATCAATATCTAGAGTATTATCTCAAATTAGTACAGAATAGGCTCATAGACGCAGAGTCAGTACTTGTGTTTGATGATGTGATACAGTACGCACACAAGATCCAACCACTCATAGATCATTTAGACTCCCAGCGTACACCCTACACTATCCGTCCGCTCAATAAGTCTGACGGTATACTTGTGGTAGGCGCAAGCGCAAGCTGATAGCTTATTCCAAAATCGAGATAGTTCCACCTAATTCCAAGTTTTCGAGTTCTTTTTGCGTTGTTTCGTCCAATACATATCGTGCAGTAATACCGTCTATATTTTCTTTTTCTAGGGCTGCGCTGCTTTGGAGTATAGCGGTCCATGTATCATCCTCAGCGTGGATGATATAGTGCAACATATCCCCAGCGTCGATACACTTGTACATCACACCATTTATATCATACTCACCAGGAAAACCGATCGTATTGCTATCATTTTTTCCATAATTCATAATTTCTCACTTGGTTTTGAGCAATGTCACTCATCCGACCAAGAAATTTCCTTCATTGTTTTGTATATCCATCATCAAAAAAATAATATGTAAAAAAATAATATATTAGCTACCAAAAATTCAAAAATCTTGCAAAAATCGGTATGATGTGCTTGTCACGAAGTCGTGTCCAAACGAAATCCTACTACTCAAAAATACTATGGAAAAATTCTTATACTCCTGCACCACTACTGACTATACTAAGCGAACTCAACACTCGAATACAAGAAGTATAACAATTTGTTAGCAAATTGCACGCTAATTTTTGAAGTTCGTTTTTAGTGTTTTTAACTAAAGAAATTTGGATTGATCAATCTCAGTATGATACCTGATGCTCATAGGAGTGCTATCGCGACAGCTACTCAGACTAGGATCTTCTTGCCTTTTTCTTGTGTACCAAATGCACCGCCACCAGAGATCATAAATCCTGCTATCACCAGCGCACACATCGCCGCCACCAATATCAGCCCCATCAACAACTTACTCAGTCCAGTCATAATTCTAGGAAACGCGGTATCTGAGTTTGGCATACTTGTAGTTGCAGAACTACTTGGATCTCGACCATATTGCCATCATCACATCCTCAAAGCATTTATCTGATCAATAGTTCTTTTTTCTATACATTGACCAATAAAAGGTATATCAGTATTGAGATAGATATGATTAAAATGCTTACAAGCACATCATCATTGTGCTTCAACTCAACCAACTTCTAATCATCATGCTTGTGCAACACACTTTTCACATTCATTTTTCTTTCTCTCACAAACACATTCGCATGCAGTGTTAAGAGATACGCCAGAACAGCCTGCAGTGGTTCAATTACCTCCATTGCTACTACACTGTGAAAGACAAATATTAAATTCATCATTACATG
>CALHCH010000006.1 GCA_937930555.1 Candidatus Absconditabacterales bacterium
TAATATGCAAAATAAGAACCTGTATTGAGAAAATCAGATAACCCATGAGCGTATAAAAAATAATGCATGAGTAAGAGATTTCTTAGAGAAACGTTGAATCAATCCTGAAGAGCTTCCTCCAGAAAAAGACCTCAAGAAAATTGAAAGAAAACTAAAAAGTGATGAAAAGAAATTATGAAATACAGAGTAATTTACTATCTACCTCATCCTATGGAACTCAAATCATATCAATCACAAGTCATAGCAGATCTCAGAGAATATCTGGAGTATATCGAGCGTTTTGACGACTACTCGGAAGCGTATAGCAAGTATCGAAAAGACAAGTGATTCAAGGTAGATAATCTTGATCCTAAAGCTCTTCCTAGCTATCAGAACATCATCCCCAAATGTCCACATATCTGTGCAAAAGTACCTACTGCATGAGGAAAGACATTTATCGCTTGCAACGCACTCAGGACTATTTTTGATGCATATCCAGCCCTGAGAGAGCAGGTTGTTGTCTGGCTAGTGCCATCTCGTACGATCTTGGATCAGACCATCAAAAACCTCTCCAATCCAGACCATCCGTATCGCCAGAAGATAGAAACACACTTCAACGGGAGAGTAGAAGTGTTGAGTAAAGACGACCTTCTTCAGTGAAGATGATTTTCTAGTACATCGGTAAAAGAACAACTAACGATCTGTGTCTTGAGTTTCGATACTTTTCGTAGTAGAAGAAAAGAAGATAGAAAAATCTATCAAGAAAACGGAAATCTTGCGTGATTTACTCAAGCTCGTGGCAAGGAAGTCAAAGTAGAGGGGAGTGATGATACCTCACTGATGCATATCTTGCATACCCTAAATCCTGTCGTGATTGTAGACGAAAGTCACAATGCAACGACTGATCTAAGTATCGAGATGCTCCAAAACCTCAATCCATCATTTATCCTAGATCTGACAGCTACACCGAGAAAAAATAGCAATATCATTAGCTATGTCTCAGCATTGGAGCTCAAGAAACATAATATGGTTAAGTTGCCAGTACTCGTGCATAACATGCAAGACAAGACTGATGTGATAGTAAACTCAATCAACCTCCAAAAAAGTCTAGAAGAGCAGGCAATAGCTTGAGAAAAACAGTGAGGAAAATATATCAGACCGATAGTGTTGTTCCAAGCAGAACCTAAATCAAAAAAAGACAATGAGACGTTTGAAAAAGTAAAAAAGAAACTTATCAGAGCAGGTATTCCAGAGGAGCAGATTGCTATAAAGACAGCAAATATCAATGAGATCAAGCAACGAGATCTCATGAGTAAGGACTGTCCAATCAGATACATCATTACGGTGAATGCGTTGAAAGAATGACGAGATTGTCCTTTTGCATATATCCTTGCATCACTAGCAAATAGATCATCATCTATAGACGTGACACAGATACTTGGTCGTATACTTAGACTTCCCTTTGTAACCAAACACAAAAATGAATTCCTCAATGTCTGATATGTTTTTTGTGCTTCAGCTAAGTTTCACGAAACATTACAAAATATCGTAGAATGATTAAATAACGCCTGATTTAGTAAACTCACAGCGAGAGCAGACGAATCAGCAGTCGAGGAGAACGATGAAAACCTTTTCGTAAAAGTAATAGATGATTGAGGTTCAGATCTTTTCTGATCGGAATGAGAAGAACTCGATCGAAGTGAGTGAATAGACGAAGAGCAACTTTCGTCACAGTTGAGTACTGACTGAGTACAAAGTCCTGAATCAGCAACATTCATAGAGTCGCTCCAAGAGCAAGTCCATCTGCAATGACAGAAACTAGATAAGCATATACAAGAAGCTGAGCAAGAATGATGACTACGAGATACTGATCTTGCGAGTAGGATTGCAAAATATCCAATCAGGTCAGACTTTGAAACAGAAATTGAAACACTTGTGCTCCCTCAGTTTCATCTAGAAGTAGAAGCAACGTGATTATTTACTGACGCTAATAGTAACCGCTTTCCTTTAGAGAAAGAGAACCTTAATGTCGGATTCAATCTAGATAAAGCTGACATTAACATCAACTTCCATGACGTGTCGGTGGATCTTTACCAAGTAGATGTAGCAGAAAAAAACGATGAATATGTGCCAGAATACACAAAATCAACCTCACAGGTGAAATCAGCATTTTTGTCATATATTGACCAACAACCAGCTCAGAAGCATGTGCAGATATTGACGAATCTCGTGTTTAGCGAGATGAAAAGACTAGATGATGTAGAACACAAGCAACTTAAATCCTATATCAAAAGAGTATTGGAAAGCTTGAGTACAGAAAAGCTCCAAGATGTGAAGCAGAATCCATACTTGTATGCAAAGAGAATCAAGATCAAAGTCAAACAACTCATCGATGAGCATAGAAAGAAACAATTTGATACACGAATTACTCAAGGAAAAGTGAGTCTGCAAGACTCATACACATTCCCAAAGCATATATCTCCTTCAGAAACGACACTATGAGTTTCCAAATGACTCTACACAGAAGAGTGATCACTCAACTGATTTGAAAATGAAGTAATTATAGAGATAGCAAACAAAGAGAATGTGGTGCGATGGCATAAGATCATCGAAAGAAAATGATTCCGTATCAATGGATGGATCAATCATTATCCAGATTTTATCGTGAAGACTCAGAAATGAAACTATCTCTTGGTCGAAACCAAGTGAGATGATAGAGATAATTCTGACTCTAAGTTCAAATTAGATATGTGAAAGAAACGAGCAAATATGGCTGGTACAAATTTCTCATATATGATGGTCTTTAAAGAGAATAGTATCAATTGATCCTACACTAAGGGAGAGTTTTTGGATGTGTTGGAGGAGATGTAGTTTTACTATTCTTCCTCTTCATAGTAGTAACTATAATCAATACCTTTCATAAACATCTCACGACTATAAATATCGTCTGTCAAAGCAGTATTGATGAGATCTCTAATCTGTGTACTGTTATATGGACTCTCTATCATAGCTTGCATATAGTCGCTTTTACCAATTTTACTTCGGTCTACACACTTTTTTAGTTGCTGTTTGAGTATAAGATCGAGTCGTATTCTTGTTGCTCTACCATTCCCATCCATAAAAGGATGAGCAATATTCATTTCTACATATTTTACTACAATTTCCTCTAATGTTTCTTGTGGCATTTGTTCTATGGTTTGCAATGTATTCTCCAAAAATTCTGCACTGGCAAATCTGAAACCTCCTTTGGAGATATTCTTGGTTCTTATTTTTCCTGCAAATTTATACAGTCCACCAAAGAGATATGCATGAATCTGTTGGAGTCATTTAGTATTTCTCATCTCAAACGTATCGATCAAGTTGCTCTCAAAAAGAGCATATGCCTTCTTTTTGCTCTGTCCATCAATACTATTATCGCTATAGGTAAACCAGTCGAGGAATGATAGAGCTTTTTTGCTAGGAATTAGTTTGATGACCTCCATCATATCTTCTTGTGAGAAACAATCTGTTGCATATTTTTTTCCATCTGCTGAGATGAGTTTGAGTTGACTACATTTTGTAGTCAACTGGTTGTGTTGTCTTTTGAGTCTTGCTTTGAGAACACTTCGGTATTTTCTCGGATTCGAACTTTCTGTGATAGCAGATACCACATCAACGATAGAAAACCACCATTGAGATTTTTCATCTTCCCAAATAGCTCTTACCTCATGATCATTCCAGAAACGTATTGAAATTTTATCACTCATGCTTGTTTTCTAATTTCTTAAAAGTGTATTATATTTAGAGCTTATTTTAAAGTAATCTATCAATTAAGTCATAAACCAAACTTGCTAAAACGATATAATGGATTACATTAATTCTTTGTAACTATTTACTGCAACAAAACAACTTATCATAATAAAACTTGTCATCATGAGAAGATAAACACATATGAACTTTTTTCCAACCTCAAAACAATCACTCATAAATAATTTTGTGAGTGATGCATATCTGATGCTATAGTGACTATATATCAAGGCGTAGCTGTGCATCTTGAAGCTGTTGCTCCGTAATAGAAAGATACCTCATGGTCGTCATGATGCTACTATGTCCCAATAATTTCTGAATCGTACGTAGATTCGTTCCTTGTTCCAATAAACGACAAGCAAATCAATGTCTAAACTGATGAGCATGCAGATGCTTGATTCAAGCATTTTTTGCACATGAGTGGATAATATTGCTCAATCCACTGTGCGAGAGATGTGAACGTAAAGATTTCCATTTTCTATTTACGAACACATACTCACACGCATCCTTTCATCTTACTGCAAGATATCTATCAAGAGCATTTCTTACAGCTGGAACGAGAAAAACAATCCTTTGATGTCCTCATTTTCCTGAGAATATAACTTTGTTTCAGTCTATATCTGAAAGTTTCAAACGCATCAGTTCAGCAGATCTTAATCAACAACCATACAGGGTAAATAAGATTGCACGATTCCTGAGTCAACGAAATGTTAGATCTCAATCCATAGCATCGATAAGTTTTTTGAACTGCTCTAGACTGATAGAGTCGTGAGGCTTTGATTTGATTTTTGGAAGTGTTATAGCTTCATAACTCAAGCAGGTATATCATTTGATGCGAGCAAACTTTAGTAATTCCCTGACGACAATCAGATACATTCATACAGTACTTGTCGCTAGATCTTTTTTTATAAGGTGGAGTTTGTACATCTCTATCATCTCAATAGTTACCTTTTCTATGGGGATGTCATTAACGAATTGGATGAATTTACGAAGTCTTGCTGTATATCCTTTGATAGTATCTTCAGTGCAGTTTTTTTCTGCTTTCAAAGAGAAATTGATGTATTGTTGCTTCAAGAATGTGAGGTTCATGATGATGGTAGTAATCAAGATAAAATAGTTTTTTTGAGAGATTTTCTCATATATTGTTCATGCACAGCGATTGCATGTAAGACAAAACTTTTGTATTCTGGATCAGCCCATTTAGAGATAACACATGTCCCACAAAGGTTAATACTATATTTCTGCACATCAGGATCATTAACATATATCTTACTACTATCAATACAGTCCTGACACATAGAAGTATTGCATGATGCACAATATCATTTGCACCATTTGCTGGAGTTGTTAAAAGTTTCATGATTTCCATGCAACTTCTCATGTTCGATAAAACAATAGTCGCACAGATCCTGTGGTCAGTGTACAAGCATATTATGTAGTAAAAGAAGTAAAGTAGTAACCACTACTTTAGTCGGTATGCAAGTAATCTTTGGATACGTCTAGGTTATAAGGTTACATAAAGAATTATATAATTTGATTGGATTTGAGCATCTGAACGATCTCAAACCAATCATCTTCTAGAAGTACCACAACTGATCATTTCCTATCAGCTGGCTTATCTTTTCTAGATATTTTTACGTGGCAGACACGATACTCACTCTCATCAGGCATATGTTTCAAGGTATGAATTGCCTGGGCAACTCAGAAATTCTTGTAACACTTCGCCTGCACAATGAATGGAGGAGTGAAGCACAGATCTATTCATTTATCGTCTGTGCGTTTTGACTCAGATCTCGCAGTCACGCAATCGAGAAATCAAATGTTTCTGTACGATTTTGCGAGGACACGTTCATAGGTAGAACCCTTATTTCTTGATTTGATTGATGGTCATGGCATGGTAAAGATGTTTGATAAGATAAATAACGTTGTTCACGAGTTAGAGATAAACGTTCGGCATTCTTTGTTCTTCGATTTGAGGCGTACCGTCTACATTTTTCTGGATTATTTTTTCTCCATTCTTTCATGTATGCTCTACGCCATGCAAGAACTTTGTCTTTGTTCTTTTCGTAATGTCTTTTTTTGATGGCTTTAACTTTCTCTTTGTTGTTTTCTCTTCGTTCTCTTGCTTTGGCATTAATTTTCTCTCTATTTTTTTCTCTCCATAATTTTCTTGTATTTTTCATGTGAATATGCTGATGAAATAAATATACACTAGATGCTACTTTCGCTCATCTTCAAGGTAGCAATGATTGATTATGCCTACAACAGTATTTTAGAAATATCCGATAACTGTAGTATTGCACTGGGTTATCTCGTGTTTTGTTAGTTCAAAAACGGAAACTCAATATAACTATAAATACATATGCAAGGTGTCAATTTGCATCCTGTAAGTATAATAATCAGATCTAGCAGATAGCAATTAAAGT
>CALHCH010000007.1 GCA_937930555.1 Candidatus Absconditabacterales bacterium
CAAACGATTATCAATACTCATGACAAGAAAGTTTGTCTTCATAATGAAAAAACCGTATGAATCATTATCATACGGTTGACGAATAAGCAGTTATTTACTAGGTTATCTCTCGATTATGTTATCCTTATATATTCATATCCCTTTTTGCTACCATAAGTGTGCATACTGTTCGTTTTTCGTCGTACCAGAGGATGATGATGTGCTCAAGGAGTGAGGTATGGACAAGATGAAGCAGGCATATATGGAGTCACTCCTAGCTGAGCATCGCGCTCAAGCTCAGCGTCATCCTACCGCTCAGATCAAAACAATCTATATCTGATGAGGGACGCCGTTTCAGTTGTGAGCTGATCGTTTGTTTCAGCTTATAGATGATCTGCTGGAGATATGGGATGTGGAGTTTTTGGAGGAGTTGAGTATCGAGCTCAATCCTGACCCTATGGACGAGGTGATAGCTTTTGTCGCCAAAGCACAAAAAAAGTACAAGGATATATTTAGACTGAGATTTAGTTTTGGTATACAGACGCTGGATGATCAGATACTCAAGTCCAGCAAGAGAAACTATTTTTACAATCAGCTGATACATCGATTTCGTGAGTTGGTCGAGATCAAGACAGCCAATGCGGTGTACAATCTAGATTTTATCGCTTTTGGCGACAGAGAGCGTGCTGATGATGGAGATATCCAAGGTCGACTGCCTCGAGACCAGACGAGGAGGACGTTTTTTGAGTCTCTCGTGAAGTCACATATTTTTGATGGTTTTAGTGTATATACGCTGGAGTTGTTTCCTGGTGCGGAGTGGTATTATGATACCAAAAAGTCTCTCCCAGAGCAGGCTCAGCAGACCGAAGCTATCTTTAGTGATGATGAGACGATACGGAAGGAATTTCAGTATATCAAAAATACCGTAATGAACGCTGGGTATCATAGGTACGAGATATCCAATTTTGCGTTGCGTGGCAAGAGAAGTCTGCACAATATGGTATACTGGACGGGTGGTGAGTACTTGGCGCTGGGTATCAATGCGAGTGGGATGTTGCACTCTGACCCTCACCCCAGCCCTCTACCCACAGGGGGCACCATGTCCAACGCTTCGCTAGGAGAGGGAGCTACATATCGCTACAAAAATACTAATCAGCGAAAGAAGTATCTCTCGTGAGAGTGGATGGATGATGAGTCTATAGTGGCACTCTCAGAGGTTGAGCAAAAGTCTGAACTCGTGATGCTCTGACTCAGGACTGATGGTGGTATCATACTGGAGCAGTATCGTGATGTACTCGTGGATGATATAGATACGGTGATAACTGATCTGACACAGTCTGGGCATGTATCGTATGATACAGAGACGGACAGAGTAAAACTCACAGATATGTGACTAGATGTGTACAATAGTGTGTTGATGGAGGTGTTGGAGGAGATTTAGATAAATTAGACGAGTTGGATTGGTTGGGTGTAGACATATAAAATTTACTTTGATTTAGTGATGCGACATAAAGACCTACTAAATGATGTAGTTATTAAACTTAAATCATATCCAGAAGTGATATGAATAGTTTTGGTATGATCACTAGCTGATGATAGGATTCAAGAAGATCGTTGGTCTGATATAGATCTAAAAATTGCAATAAAAGAATGATCTAATTTGGAAGATATTGATCTCACTTTCCTAAATGATTTTGGTGATATATTTTCGTATACCAAATTTTTTCAAAATTCTTCATTGGTATATCGTGTATGCTATTCAGATTTTAGGAAAATAGATATTTCACTACATATTTGAAATATAGATATTTTATGAAAATCAAAGATTTTGTATGACGGCACACAAAACAGTAATCTAATGGAGTCCCTTTCTTTTCTTGAGAAATCTATTTGATATTCACCTCTTGAGAGAAAAAATGATATTGAAAAGCAATTTTGGGTAATATCTTCTGTTGTTGTATGAAAAATAATGAGAAAAGATTTTCTCATTGCTTATCATTTATTGCTTGAACAAGTAAAACTCTGTGTTGAATTGAAGATGATTGAAAGAGATATTGATGATTGAACTGATGTTCATAGAGAATGATCAAATATTGATCTATTTGTCTTTAATGAGTTATGAAAAATCAATTCTAATGATGAATTATGACTCTTGGATATACTTTTAAGCAACTCAAATATTTTTTGCACTATAATGTCCTCAGAGACCAATCAGAATAAAAAGAGTCTACTGGAGATGATAGTTGAAGAAATGAAAAAAGAGCTATAGAATTAATGTTTCAATTATGCCTTGATTTATATCCTGACTCACACAGCTAATGAAATTCGTTCGCATATTTGTACTTTTGTTGATCCTTACTGTGGCTGTATATAGTGGCTGGTTTGTGTATGGATTGGTATTTGAGTTGCTGGATTTTCAGATCGGGATGTATAGGGTCGCACTGAGTGCAGGGGAGCAGATCTGAGCTGCGAAGGATGCTGTATGATGACTAGTTGGGCAGGCGATAGGTCTGTTTGGCGATGCTCCAGATGTATGAGCTGTTGATGCACTGCCATCAGATATCTCATCCAAGCTAGAGGTTTTTGAACGTAAATTGAAGCTAGTGAGTGGAGTGATATGAGCGATCGTATGACTCCTGGTGTGGAAAGTGCTCTCTGATATTGTATTTGGACTAAAAAATAGTATCACAAAAATAACTGAATTTGTACGTTAAGGTTTTATGATCTACTAATAAACTATGTGAAAGTGCTGTACTGACTGTGACGATAAGGACTGTATCTGTAGATGTGATGAGACATGAGCATGTCTCTGCAAATACAATACTACATATGGTGTCTGAGACAACCAACAGGCTACGACTGACTGAGTTCAGCTCACACCTGAGGATATAGCCAAACTCAATGAGATGTTTGGTGAGATGGATCTCACGAGCGACGGAAATGACGAGTGAAATATCGAAATCCTAGAGAGAAATCTCGAATGGATGAAGGAGAAGTTTGGGTGAGATGAAGATGTAGCAAGTGCTGTTGATTTATAGATATTTTTGTTATTTTTTAAAAAATGCAAGAGGCTTTGGTTTTTTGCATTTTTTTGTCGATGTGGATATTATATAGTATATGAAAAACTCTCCCAATATCTCCACCTCTCCCGAACAACTCTGACCATCTTCTATTGATGATCAGCTTTTGGGTCTAGAAAAAAAGGTAGATAGCAAAGTAGAGTCCAAGCAGACAAAAAAGAAAGTAACATGAATGAAGGAAAATAGAGATATCATCACCAGGGAAATAGCAAGACTGGAGACCGACAAAAAGGCAGATCTAGCTCCAGATCGCGACAGACTTGCTACGCTCAAAAATGACTACAAAAGTGATATATCTGCGGATCAGGATAGGCTAGATCAGATGATCGTAGATAGTGAGTGATTGCTCTATCAAGATCCAGCTACCGTGCCTACTATACAGCAAGTGTATGATGATGTATACAAGTCTCTACAGTGAGAGTGAGATGAGCTTACACAGCAGCTCCAGCAGATTGGACTCAAAAATATCCGTGAAGATGGCGATAGCTATGTATTTGAGTTTGATGGTAGTAAAAACGATATCACAGCGGAGATTGATGATGACGGCGAGATCGTGTACACAACCCAAAAGAAATTTGATGAAAAAAATAGAGATCTAGTGGAGCAGTATATGCAAAGTGCAAAAACTCTTGGTATCCTCATAGCCCAGTGACTAGAGTCTGATACCGTAACTCAAAAACACGCGTCTATACAAGATGAAGCAAAAAGAACCGCAGACGCACTGTCAGATATACATCAGCTAGAGCAGAGTCTCAAAAGCAAAAAATCAGAACGAAGATCTACAATCTCAGTAGTCCAGGAGCAGATATCTACCAAAGAAAAAAAGCGAAACGCTCAGATCTCAACACAAAAACTCAAACTCAAAAGATATACGGTCCAGATGAATTACTCGATGAATAGAGAAAATTTTGATGTGATCAATACATGATTGTTGGGCAATGTAGTATCCAAAAAAGACATCCTATCTAGAGTTGCACAACAACAAAAAAGAAAAAGACTTCAAGATGCCAAAAATCCATCAAAAGCGGATATGCCCGACCTCTCAGAAAATGCCCCAAAAAGCGAATTTGATCTACGTTTTTTGAAAAATTTGGATCAACTAACAGATGCGGATGTCCAAAAAGTCTCAGATATAGATCTACATATGCAACAACATATCAGGTCATATCTCCAGATACCAGCAGATACTCCACTCACTATGGATGACTATGAGTACTATCTCTGAGTCGCGGCGCTGGATATGACCATCATAGATCTCCAACAAGACTGAAAATCAATGGAGGAAATATCTGAAATATTGGCCAAAAATCTCTGATCAGCAGATAAACAAGTTTTTTTGGAAATGCTTCAGCAGCTAGAGTTGCTACATATAGCCAAAATACAGCAATACTCTTTTGAGCCATCGGGTGATGTAAGGGTACAGCAGTGAGCTATTGATAGATATGTTGTGTACAATGATTTTGCGCTTGATGCTACCGAGCTGGATACGCTCTTGGCTACAGATGAGTCGGTGATATTTGCTCAGATACAGTGAGATCCTACCACATACTGAGACTTAGCCCCACTAGTGACTCGTCTCACAGCTATGTCATCTCATACCTCTCAGGAGAGACAGCAGTTGGTGGATCAGATCATACAGCAGTGGGTATCTATCAGATCACAGCAGCTCATCCAACAAAAATTTGTTGATTGATTTTATGCTCCCATACAGGATGCTCAGCAGGTCCTCACCAATCCCAACTCTGGATCACAACAATCACAGCAGCAACTTCTTTTTGCTGATTATCATCACGGATCTCATCATATCGGCATCCAGCAACACCTCAATTGAACACCTGTGCAGGTAGAGATTGCATATACACATGCAGGCTACTTATGACTTAGTGATACCGACCCATTGGAGCTGTTGGACAGCGGATATACGTCCAAGTCATTGAATCAAGTAGACAAAAATAATATAGAATCGTCAAGACTGATGATCCAGCAAAAATTGGCCTTGAGAAAAATAGTAAATATCCTACTCGCGCCAGATACAGATATAGACAGCGTCTCATCACTCACTCTAGCACAACAATCCGTAGTCAAGACTGCTGATCACATCATAGGTCAGCTCTGATCCACACAGTTGGACTTGCTCAATACTGAGATACTATTTACTTCTTCTTTTGCGGACTTTATTTCTTATTCGACTGTACCATCTATGTCTAGTCTCCCAGACGATGATGCCAAAACCACCAATATGTTATGGTTTTTGAAACAATGATTGTTGGGTATAGGGGTAGATGGTGCACTCCCTCAAAACAATACTAGCACTCGTGTCCTGACATATGTAGAACGTTTTTCTGATTTGCTCAATCCATTGGATCAAACAGAGTTTGAGTTGGATGCTCAGCAGTTGGATGGACTGGATCCTATGGTCCAGTATACGCGCAATAGCGATGGTCATGTTATAGCTACTAGCTCCACCACCATGCTAGATCATTGACTATCATAGGAGCGAGCTTGCCGTGTAGGTGATGCAGGTATGCAGTATCAAAACCTATCTCCTTGGCTAATGCAGCAAAATAAAAATTGTATCATCAGATGAGTATGACAGGTTTTTTGGTGGTACTAGCGCGATAGATGTTTTTGCCGACTCATCATGTGATGTTTTCTCACAATACTTCGTATGCAGAGTTTGTGCCTTGTTTTACCAATTGATCAAACAACATCTTGGATCTAGATTTGTCGGATGATACGACAAAGCAAGACTTGCCTGATTGGGTGATGGTGGATATGAGGTTCGGTATTTTTGTGATGGTCTGGATATTGAGAAATCTCAGAGGCTGTACAGTATCTGTACTATGCCTATGAGCGATGCGATGTTGATTGGGACTCTTTTTTTGATTGGACAAAAACAGTGTCTTGCCCGCAGGAGGCAGATCTGCAGCAAAATCTTGTCGATCTACATAGGTATGTGTATCCTGAAACTGGTAGTACCGACTATCGCCATTGTACATTTTTTTGGTGATGGTGGTTTGTCAGTGGAGATATTTGATGAGTTGCTCCACCTTGGTGGTGAGTCAGAGATCCTCTGGTAGGAGAGTCGGATTGGTCTGCTCTCGGAGAGCTGTCCATAGTGGTATGAGAGCGACAGATTTGGGACATCTGGTGTCGTGTGCTAGGTCTATGCACTCCACTTTTTGGATATTGGATCACCTAAACATTGGATTGATCTCCATACTCAATGCCGAATGCAAAAACACTGTCTTGCGGTGAAACTCTTGTATGAGATGGTGGTGTGGATGCTCGATGAGTTTGTATTTGTATTCGATCTGATCTAAGTGATTGAGTAGATACAGTGGATCAAAACGCTGTCTCACGATCTTGCCATAGCTCTGTGCCCACCGATCCTTGTCCATAAACAATACAGTATGTTGCGCACGTATCTTATGCTTGATCTGAAATAGTTGTTGATGTGTGCAGAGGGTGATTTTTTTGGATTCATTTTTGGTTTGATTGGACAGTGTATCAAATATCTTGTACTCATCTTGAGAATTGATATCTAGGATAGTGTGATTGGCGTCATATTGCGAAAAATACTTGCACCCAAACAATATCTCAGCGTCAGTTAGTTGTAACTGATGCAAAAATCTATCTACACGCTCAGGATCAAACTGCACTTGATCGTGTAATGTCCCGACTTCGACATTTATTTTTTTGAATGCTTTGGCTATGATATCTACTTTGGATTTGTGTGTACACGTTATGACTCGCTGTCACTGTGACCAGTCAGTATATGTGATCAGCTCCTGGATGCTAGATAGCGATATATCAAGCTCTTGATGCTGATCATAAGACCCAAAACTCAGAGGAGTATCTCTAATTATCTTTTTTTGTGATCCAGTCTGTCTACTACTCAATGGCGGAAAAAATAATTCTTTGTCTTCAAATGTATAAGGCTTCTGGGTCCTGCTGATGATGGCATGCAGTGTGCCAGATCAGCGCTGTATCATATAGTCTAGTATGAGATATTTGTGACGCAGCTGGGTGATCTTGGTCATCAATACACGAAACAAATTGTATCACATATAGCTATCGTGCAATGCATCGTGCGCATCGTCTACCTCACCCTCTCGATGATCATTAGTTTTTTGGAGGTGTTGATTGATCACATCCAGAGCATAGCTAGGTACATAATGCAAAAGTGCCCTAGAAAGCGTATAGGTGTCTATACTATGGGCAGGCTCTCGACTCATGTACTTATTGAGTATCGCGAGATCAAATGAGATATTGTGTCATACAATCACCGTATCTGGACCAAAAAACCTCTGCATCTCAGGCAACACTTGCTCTATACTCGGAGCGTTTTCTAGATCTGTCAGCGCAAATCATGTCAGATGCGAGACGATTGATTTGAGTTGCTTGATGTCTTTGTTTGGTTTGATCAGAGACGAGTAGGTATCTATGATCTGAAATGTGTGATCAAATTCTACGATACCGATCTGGATTGCTTCGTCTTTTTTGGTATCTAAGCCCGTGGTTTCAAAATCAAAAGCGAGATATCTATAAGCGGGACTGAGCATTAATAATTAAGAATTAAGAATTAAGAATTAAGAGTACAGTATGGATATATGTTGTGTACACAATTGTATTTTTTGACAAATTTACTTGCCTTGCATATACTTATATGGTAGATTTTATATAGCTTGTATTGATGAAGGTGTTTTTTCCTAGAAATATCCCAGGTGGATGGCTGAGTATGTCGGTGCAGATATGACCTGTGCAGATATCTATCGTCCAGCTGATGCTGCTCGCTGTGGGTGTGTGACTCACTCTGGCTGTAGCCAATGCAGTGATGAGAGCCACCTGAGGCAACAAGGTGCTATGATTTTTGGTTGCGATACCGATTTTTTTGGTAACGGTGATTATTGCATTTTTTAGGTATTCTGAGATGGGGATAGTAGAGTTTATCGCCAAACAAATCAGGACACACTTTCTAGATGTAACGAAAAAGTTTCAAATGAATTATACTAGACCTGATCCAGTATCTGTAGCACTAGCCAAGGCAAGAAAGACAGATCACGACGTAGTGATCTCACAAAAAGATCTCGTGCTAGATGGAGATAAGTTGGATAAGTTGAGGGTGTTGAGTGATTAATGTGAGTGAGAAATATGGAAATGGTATTACAATACTTGTCAAACTAATTTTTTGACAAAATCCTCCCTCACTCGTATGGTATAGATACTAAGATTTTTTATCTTCTTGGTAATTGGTATGAATAAAATCATCTTGTTGCTAGTAAGACGTATGGTGTCATTGAGCATTGGATTTTTGTTGTTGTGAGTAGTGAGTGCAGCGCTAGCTAGTATGTAGGTATATGTGTTTAGTATATGTTCAATTGTTCAAAAAAAAGAAAACAAGATCGTCCGATCTTGTTTTTTGTTTGGGGCTTTTAAATCCCCCTTATCCCCCTTTATCAAGGGGGAGACAGACCAGTTGTATATATTTCTTATAGCGCGATAGCCACACATGTTCCTCCCTTGATATTTAGTCCGATACTTCGGACAAGGGAGGTGGGAGGGATTTGCGCTAGCCATACATTTTCCTCCCTTGATTATCATCTCCTTCCTGTTGAGACAAAGAAGGGCTGGGGAGGATTTGCGTTAGCTAACTCAAATCTACCTAAAACGACTTAGCAAACCTCAAATCTCCATTGGTCAATAATCTGATATCGCTGAGACCATATCTGATCGCGACGAGTCTGGTCATCCCGAGCCCAAACGCAAATCCACTGTACTCATTAGGATCTACTCCGGCTTGCTCTAGGACTGATGGATGTATCATCCCAGCTCCTAGGATCTCGAGTCGTTTGTCTTTGCCTCATACCTGAGCCTTGGCGTCGATCTCAAATCCTGGCTCCACAAACGGGAAGTATGCTGGTCTAAGTCTGAGCTCCACCTGGTCAGTCTCTAGTATACCTTGGAGTATCTGCTCCATCATCCCCTTGAGATGCCCTATAGACAGTCACTTGTCGATCACCACTCACTCCACCTGCCAAAAAGCGACATCATGCGAGGCATCGAGATTTTCGTTTCTATATACCTTGCCTGGTATCATGATCTTGCAAGCAGGACCATATTTGCGTATGAGCTCGTTTTGATGAGCAGAGGTATGCGTACGCATCATCAATTTTTGTCATTCTTTGCTCTCGCCATTTACATACAAGGTATCGTGCATCTCAGTCGCAGGATGAGTTGGTGGGATATTTACACTGGAAAAATTTTCAAAAGTATCCACCAAATCGTGCCCATATTCTATATGGAATCACATCCCCTGGAAGATCTGCTCTACCGTCCTCCTGAGTTGATTTTGGAGATTGGCGTGACCGAGAGGGAGAGGATTGGACGGGGTGCTGATATCCACGATCTCCTCAGAGAGCTTCTGATCCCGATAGGCTCTTTTGATCTCGTCCTGCTGGGACATAAAAGCATTGTTTACGCTATCAAACAAAGCCTTGATCTCCTGACCTTTGGTTTTTTTCTCTTCTGGAGAGAGGTCTTTGAGCTGCTTAAACAATCCGTTGACCGAGCCCTTCTTGCCTAGATAGGTTGAGAAAAAATCTTTGAGCTGATCTTCTGTGGTACAGGTAGCGAGTTCTGCGAGGATGGTTTGTGGATCTGGTAGTATCATCTAGTGGTGTATGTATAATAAAATCACTACCAGTGATGATAGTGATCTACATGTTTTTCTCAAGTCTGGTATCTAGAATCTCACTACTAATTTCTCCACGGCTTGGTCGTATCAAACACTCTCTGACTGGTATCAAAGCCAGCTAGAGATCAACTATCGTCATCAAAATATCGATCACCATATAATTGTCTAAATAATTCTACCTTTTTTTGTATTTGTGGATTTTGGTCAGCGAGAGCGAGGAGGAGGTCATGATGATTGATCCAGGCATTGGTAAACTCTGCAAATTCCTCAAAGATGTCTTTCATAGCATATCAGCTCACAAAATCCTCAAACGATGCATCAGGTCTTCTAGTGTTTTCGTCCAATCGTGAGATCTCATAAAATTTCAATGACCGATCTTGAAGACCAAATTTTGCTTTGCCAAACTCGGTATACTCTGGATGTATACGAGAGGAGTCTGGATCGTCCAACACCCCTAGATCGTGTATATGTCCAGCTACCTCGTGAGCAAATACTTCCCAAAACTCTCTATAGGTATCAATCTTTCCGGGATTCATTTTGACATAGTGGCTAGATGCTGCTCATCTTCTCCAGGTACTGTTGGACTGGAGTCTGATAGATGAGAGCGTGTCTCTGAGACTCTCAGGTGTGGAGATTAGTCTAGCGCTATCTATTTTTCTGATCATATAGATCATTAATATTTGATAATAATACCTCTCTTCTAAAGTATAGTCCGACTCTCGACTCGTGATACTACACAGGTCTGCATAGTGCGTACAGACCAGATCTAGACGATCTTGCAGTACTTGTTGGTCACTAGGGCTCTGATGTGTAGGGTCATCTAGTATCAGCTGTATGTCTTCCAGTAGCGTATCTAGAGGGTCTTGATCCAGCGGAGTTGGAGACTCTTTTTGGATGGTTGCTGCTATATCATCGTGCTCGTGTATATCACCCTGATCATGGCGATGCGTACTACTGATAGGACGCTCAGGTGCCCACAATAGTAAATACAATCACAAAAATATTGCACTTCGAGCGGCCGTTTTGATGAGTAACGTTTTGTGTGATATTCACGATTTTTTCATATTTTTGTTTTGCCAAATAAATTATTGTACAGTCTGACTGTATAGAGTATAACTAACTCACTCAAAATTTGCAAAAAAATACTCATAGATGTATACTAGAGCTATGAAAAAAATATTTGTGCTATTGCTGATGAGTGTATGCGTGCTATCCTGAGGAGGGATGGTGAGTTTTGCTCAAGATCGATGAGCGGTAGGATCTGACCCGACTCAGATCATCGAGCAGATCAGAGGAGAAAAAGCCGAAAAAATCATCCAGACAGAGTTGGATAGAGTGGATGTATCGCAGGGTTGATTTGAGGATCAGTATAGGTTGGCCAATACCTTGGATAGCGTGAGAGTAAATATAGCGGTATATCTCCAGCGACTTACTTTTGCGCTGCTTGTAGCAGGTGTGGTGCTGATCATCTACAATGGACTACGTCTCGTGCTCAGTCCGATGCAGCCAGAGGAGGCAGCCAATGTAAAGAAGAGATTGCTGTATATCATAGCTTGATTGTTGGTAGGTACAGGATTTTACTTTTTGATCAAGGTGATATTGTCTGTGGCTGTACAGATAGGAGGATAAATAGAATTAAGAACACAGAAATTGTTGTAAGGCTTTATTTGGTGATATAAAATGAGGAAAATTGTGTGACTGCTATGTGTGATGTGCGTCCGGCTGAATATATCAGCTGTATTTGCCATAGATTTCAAAAATGATTTTTTGGCACCCTTGTTGGTGGGTGAAGAGTCGGTATATGATTTTGGTGCAGTAGATGCAAACGAGTTTTCGGGCGTGATAGATCCCAAAAGACCATTGGCAGAAAATCTTAAAAATATCTTTTATCCACCAGTGTTTGGCGATGAGTCTACTCAGTGATGAGAGATCTGGAGACTGATGAGGACGGTGTGAGTAGGTATATTGGTAGCTATGTTTGTGCGAGCTGGTGGTATGTTTGTACGCAATGCTAACGATCCAGAAGAAATCAAAAAATCTATAATGAACATGCTGTATATACTTTATGGAGCAGCACTATTTTTTGGTGTGACGTGGATATTGGGTACTTTGTTGAATATATGAGATTTTGATGGATTGCTTTGATCGGGTACAGATGATGGAGTCATAAATAATCTTGAAAATAATGTAATTCTCCAGGTTATATGATTTATGAAAGCTCTCGCGTTTTTTATGGCAATTGTATTTATTGCTTGGTATGGATACAAGATGGCTATAGCTGGAGATGCCGAAGACAGAGTCAAATCAGCTAAAACTTGATTGCTCAATGTAGTGATAGCATTGGTGCTGATCAAGGTGATAGATTATGTGTACTATGTAGCTCAGGCTGGAGATATCAAAACCGCTTGAATCGAAGCAATTGTGAGTACGTCTAAGTTTTTCTCATTTGTGTTTGGTGGTGTGATATTTCTATCATTTTTGTATGTGTGATTTGTGTATCTTACTTCTGCAGGCAACGAAGAAAGAATCAGCTCTGCTTGGAAATACTTGAAAAACCTGGTGGTCGTGATGCTCGTTGTATTTTTGTTTTTGTTGATAGTGTATCAGATATTTGCAGATATATGACTCTAATGACTAGTGTTTTATTGTCAACCATAACAGGCCTCTTCTTGAGGCTTTTTTTGTATATTGGGTAGTGATTGAGTATAGTATGTATACTTTAGTTTCTATATATACTATGAAAACTGCCTCCAAGCTAGTGACTGTGTTATTTCTATCAGGATTGTGTATGAGTGTAGCAAGCGCTGATTATAGATATACAAAATCAAATCTATGCGTGTGAGATATCTGTAGTATCCAGACCTGTGATGTGATAGAGTATGAAGCACAGCTTACTACCACTACTACCACCCACTCAGCAGATGAGGTCTTTACTGCTTTGCAGCAATACCTAAAAGATAATTGACAAGATTTTTATGTAGAATGGTTGGATAATGTGGTGTGATGAGTATGCACTATACCGCCATATGTCACATCAACCACTACCAATATGATACCTGATCCCACTGAGACATGTACTCGATCAGATCCCATATGCTGAAATAGCATAGTAGAAGATGGTGAAGAATGTGATAAGTGAGTAGAAACAAACGGGCAAGATGGTGTATGATGTAGCACGGACTGCAAACTTCGTCCAGAATTTGATGTATCAGTATATGATCCGGTACCATGTGATCAGCATTTCAAATGATGAGCAAAACTAGACACTTGAGACTACGAAAATGTACAGATGTATCTAGAAGTCCAGTGTGAAGATGGATGAGAGTATGTTTCATTGGACCCATTACTTGATGACAATGGTGAATATACAGCACTTCTAAACTATATTGATCCTTCTGCGTCAAATTATTTGATGTGAGAATGTAATGTGAGATATGGATGATATTATCAATGAATAGAGGTGCGCAAGACAGCAGTTGTGACTTTGGAATGAGTTTGCGATAATTGAGCTGCTACCGATACCGACTCCGACTCACTGGACAATCGAACAGACGGAGATACACAATGATCCTGAGGTAAAAAAAGATTTTGATGATGAGGTTCGGTTTCCAACTGATCCAATAATGCTTGATATTCACCACGCACTACTGGCGGACTCACTATCATCCATGATGACGGATCGGTTACTACCACAGCAAAAATAGAGTGACCTCCCGTAAGTCCTGGGACTCCTAGTCAGGAGTTGTTTCATATGGCTCCCCCTATTTCTCTAGGTCCAAACAGATCTATGACTGCTCCACACAAATTAGAATCTACTGGTGGAGGATATCGATACAGGTTCTAGTAACAATCATAATATAGTACATCCAACAAAAAAATCTAAGATGCTCCCTTAGGTTTTTTTGTAGATTAGATTGCATTACGCCTTGATAAGGTTATTTTTCTGCTATCTTTTATTGATTTACTTATACACAATGAAAAATATATTGCTCCGAGTATGAATATTGTTTGGGTCAATGACGCTAGTATGATGTGGAAAGACGGCTCCAGATCCAGAGATACAGCCAGCATCACCAACTGAGGTCGAGTGAGAGTGAGATACAGATGTAGCATGAGAAGATGATCAGCCAGAAGATACTGATGAAGATGATGGTAATGATACAAATAATAATACAGACACCGACGCTGATACAGAAAACAATGACTCAGATGATGCAGATGATGCAGAAGATGATGGAGTGTTATTTGGCGACAAATTTAAACAAAGACCATGAGCAAACAACGAGGCTGATGAACCTGATACTCAACCAGAATTGGATCCTGATCTAAACAATGACAGTAGAGATGTAGGCAATATCGTAGAAGAAGTAGATGCCAATGCAGGCTCTGATGAGCCAATTGATATACAAGATTTTGAGGATGAAGACGTGGATGAGATATTGGAGGTGCTGGAGGAGTTGTTGGGATTGTAAATGGCTAACGCAAATCCCTCCCACCTCCCTTGTCCGAAGTATCGGACTAAATATCAAGGGAAGAACATGAGTGGCTAAGGCACTTAGTAGTATATCTCAACGATTTGAATATATTTTATAGTCCCCTTTACCAAAGGGGTTGGGGATTTCTTTAGTATATGTACCCAATGAATCTAACGCTCACATCATATATAGCAAAAGTAGCATCTGGCGATCTAGATCCCAAGACTGTCGCAGACCACTATCTACAAAAATCAATAAATGAGGACGTGTACAATGCGTATGTGCGTACACATCCAGACTATGTCTCTACTATGGTGGAGACTTTTTCTGATAGAGCGCTTGCTGGAGCGCCGATAGCGGTCAAGGATATATTTCTCACGCAGTGATATATCACCAGTTGTGCATCACAGATGCTGGAAGACTATGTGAGCCCGTATAGTAGTACCGTGTTTGAGCGTCTGGAGTCAGCAGGCTGACTGATGCTAGGCAAAGCCAATATGGATGAGTTTGCTATGTGAGGATCCAATGAGACATCGTACCATGGTCCGGTCAAAAATCCCCACGATCTGACCAAGGTCGCAGGGTGATCATCTGGGTGATCTGCTGCTACGGTGGCAGGAGATCTGTGTCTGTGAGCTCTGGGCACTGATACTGGCGGGAGCGTGAGACTCCCAGCCGCACTATGTGGTATCGTAGGTATCAAGCCTACCTATGGTAGGGCGAGTAGGTATGGTGTGCAGGCTATGTCATCATCACTGGATCAGCCTGGGACACTCACCAAGACAGTAGATGATGGTATACTCCTGCTAGATGCGATATGCTGAGCCGATACTCAGGATGCGACTAACCAAGACCGTACCTGACAATACGGTGACCAATCAGCACGAAAAACTCTCCTAGAGGCTGATGCAGATATATCACAACTCAAAGGCAAAAAATTTGCCCTCCCAAAACAATTTTTGGATGAGGGTCTGGATGACCGTATTCGTGCGATATTTTTGAATATTGTGTCTGTACTTAGAGATGCTGGAGTAGTAGTAGACGAGGTGGATCTACCGTTGTTGCAGTATGGTATCATGACCTACTATATCATCTGTCCTGCCGAGGTCAGCACCAATATGGCGAGATTTGACTGAGTGAGATATGGTCTTCAAGATGATACGAGCAAGTACGAAAATATCCAAAAATATTATGAACATATCAGAGGTAAGGGATTTGGTGATGAAGTACAGAGAAGAATCATGATAGGAAGTTATGTCCTGAGTGCTGGATACTACGATGCATACTACAACAAAGCAGTCAAAATAAGAGCAAAAATGAAAGCAGAAATCGATAGTCTGTACGAGACGTATGATGCGATCATCGGACCGACTGCTCCGATGCTGGCACGAGATATCTGATCTATGACTGATCCAGTCCAAAACTACCTCGTAGATACCTACACCGTGATAGCCAATCTCTGCGGATATCCTGCTATGTCAGTCCCTATGTGATCTGTGCAGCAGGATGGATCCCAGCTCCCTACAGGTCTGCAGATCATGACGAGACAGTGGGATGAGTATGGGATGTTGGAGATAGGGAGGATTGTGGAAAGTGTAGTTATTGGTTAGTTGGTGATTAGTTATTGGTGCACTCCTAGTAACTATGCATCAGCGACTGTTCGCTAGCTAAACATCTTAGTAATACGTCATTCTGAGTGTCATGCTGAGCCTGTCGAAGTATGAAAACGAAGAATCTCGTGAAGTTGTATGATCGATCACTAAGTCCCGCTTACAAATTCGCGAGATTCCACAGCGCACTATTCTATTCACTCACTTTGTTCGTGAAGAATACTCCGCTTCTGAATGACGAATGACGAATGACGAATCACTAATAATCATACACCAGCGACCAATCACTAATAACCATATACCAATAACCAACCACTATTTACCAATCACCACACATGACCAAGCTCCATGTATATCAATGAGAAAAGTATGACAGACCGATCCGACGATGGTCGGTCGCAGCGATTTTTGTGATATTTTTGTTGTGATTATCATTGTCTAGACAGGACTGGTGGTGAGTGCTATTGCTGATCATAGTGATAGGCTGATACGCGCGATATGAGTACAAGACGATGCACGATATGTACCTGATGAGTGTAGATAGCGAGGGATTGGAGGTAGCTAGTACGAGACGATACCGATATCAGTTGCAGTGATTTTCTTTGTGATTTGTGCCTGAGACGGAGGAGATGCAGGTGATATATGTGTATACGCAGAGTGATACAGTTGTATATACATTGGATGATAGTCAGGATGAGATAGCTGAGTTTGTGACTGAGCTATCCGATCACATACCATATATCAAGCAACCTCAGCTCAGTGGTGTGCAGAGAGTGATGAGGATGTTGAGGATATAGGATGTGCATACAATACAAAAAAACCTACTCATTTTTGAGAAGGCTTTTTTGTACCACTATTTTTTGATCTCCTCACTCACCACTTGTCCATCCATATACCAGCCACCATTCCAGTCATCTTTTTTGATCGTACCTACTACGGATACTGGAGTGTGGAGTGGTCCATCGTATCCGTCATTGCCCTGACCTCGTCGCATGATATGAAACTTGGTCATTCATTTGCTGCAGTGGAGTTTGAGGTGGGTGCGTTCTTTTTTGCCTATGGTGTCTACGCGATCTATGATCACGTCTTCTATGAGGAAGTTGGGCTGAGGATTGCCTATACCGTATGGACCAAACATCTTGAGTGACTCATATAGCCCACTATCTAGCTCATGCTCAGCGAGTAGTGTATCTATGGTCGTGACTTTGGTCGGGATCTGCTCACCTATCGTGCGGAGACAGTACTGCTCAAATCTCTCCCTCATCGCATCTAGCTGATCTAGTGAGACCGTGAGTCCACCTGCTTGCTCGTGTCCACCATATCTCATCAGTATGTCATCGGCATCCTGAAGCATCTCCACGATATTGAAATACTCTGGTCCTCTCAGTGACCCAGTAGCGATACCCTTGTCTACGTCTATCTCGAGTATGACGGACGGTTTGTAGTGTTTTTCTGTTAGTCTCCCTGCCACGATACCTACGATACCAGCCGCAAATTTTTCGCTTGCTGCGATGATGATATGCTTGGAGGTGTCAGCGATCTCTATCGCAGTGCTGATCATATCTTCTTGGGTGTCTTTTCTTTCGCTGTTTATCCTATCTAGGTTTTCTAGCAGGCCGTGTTGTTTGATCGGATCGGAGCAGAGTAGACATGCGAGTCCATCGTGTGCCGATCACATCCTCCCACTTGCATTGAGTCTAGGCGATATCATAAATCCTATATGGTAGCTATCCACTTCCTGTATATTGAGATAATCCAAAAATCCCTGTAGAGACGATGTGAGTTGCGTCCTTTGTTGGTTCATCATCTCGAGCGATTCTTTGACGATGAGTCTGTTTTCGTCTACGAGTGGCATACAGTCCGCGACCGTGGCTATCCCCACAAACGGCAACATCTCGTGATGATAGGCTTTTTTGAGTTTTTTGTCTATATTGAGCTTGTCCGCTAGGTGGAGTGCGAGTTTCCACGCGACTGTCGCACCACATATCTCAGGAAACTTGCAGTCTGGAGAGATCTGTGGATTGACCAATGCAAGAGCATCGGGGAGTGTATCCAAGGCGTGGTGATGATCGGTCACTATGAGATCGAGTCATATGTCCTGAGCGTGCTTGGCTTCCTCCACGGCGGTGATACCATTGTCCACCGTGATGACCAGCGTACAGCCCAGCTCCTGTATCTCATCCAGATGATAGCTCTTGATCCCATAGCCATCACGCTGCCTATGCGGGAGCTGTATAGAGATATTGTGATACCCTATATACTTACGAAAAAACGTATACAACACAAAACTACTCATAATACCATCTACATCATAATCACCAAAAATCATGATCTTCTCCTGCTGAGCTATGGCCTGAGCGATGCGATCTACCGCCTTGTCGATATCGTGTAACTTGGACGGATCTCACCAGTACTTGTGATAGCTAGGATTGAGAAAATCCGAGATACTATCCTGGATATGTCTAATCTCAAACAATCTGCTATGTAGGTCTAGATCGAGGTTGTTGTGGAGGAGTTTGTAAGGCATATGTGGTGGATATCTACTTGCAAAAAATAAAAAAAACATTATACTTCTAGTAATGATCTTCTTGTAAGATCGTTGGGAGACTAGTATCTCCAGCCGCCTCGAGAAATCGAGGCTAAATAAAAAAAACTCTTTTCTATGACTTTGATATTAAACTCCAATACATATGGAGTATTTTTGTTATAAATCATAAAGAAAATCTCTTATTGGAATTCTTTTGATCCAATCTCTTTCTATCTATCAATTTAATTTGATTGATTATAATTTCACAAGGTTTGAGATTATATTTTTTGCCTCATAAAACAGGTAGTGTGTAGACACTATGTAGTTCTTTTCTGATTCTAGTGGTGATTGGCGCTGCCAATACTAGCTCATTTCATAGATTATTTTGCAATATTACATAGATTCTTTTATTTCACTTGTCTTTGGATATCTCATTTCAGACATTCATTCATTCTCGACACCATCGCAACTCTCATATTTTTACATCAGGTTTTTTTCTAGCAGAAAACTCAATTTCTTTTTTTCTCTCATTTCGTAGATTATATTTCTCCAAAGTTTTTTGCATTTTCAAAATTATATCTTAAATACGAGTAATTATAAATTCATGAGGTCCCCACCCGTGTGGGAACGACGATTATTTATTCTTTGTAGCTATCACTTGTTGAAATACAATCTGAGTTGGGTATGGTCGTGGGATAAATGCTTTATTATCTTATTGTAATAGATGAAGTACGTATTGTGACATACAAATCCTGATACTGATAGTTATTGCGCTGCTGTAGTTGCTGCCTGGTTTTTGTGAGAATTGCACGAAAATCCAGAGTATGCGAGTGCGATTTTTCTCTGACCACCAAACAACGAGACAAAATATGTGTTTGAAAAAGTATGACTAGATATACCCAAACCAACAACAGAATTACCAGAATGATCAGAGATCGTGCTAGTGGATCACAATGAGGCTAGTCAGAGTATCGCTGATAGAGAGAGATATACCATACATATGGTCATAGATCATCACAAGATAGCTGATTTTGCTACTTCGTGACCTGTGTCTATGAGATGTGAACCTGTAGCATGTACATGTACCATACTAGCGGAGATGATGCTAGAAAACGTCATCGTACCAAATCGTGGTATAGCAGAACTCATGATATGAGCTATCATGTCTGATACGCTATATCGAAGATCACCAACTACTACTCAGAGAGACAAGGACGCAGTCGCTCGACTCAATGAGATAGCTCGTATCGAAGATCTAGAGGCATATAGCAATGAAATGTTTGCTGCTAAGTCTGACTTGTGAGATATATCAGCCAAAGATATCGTGACTATGGACTATAAGACATTTGATTTTCACGGTCATACTATGGGTATATGAGTGATGGAAACCACCGATCCAAACTACGCATTTGATCGCAAAGAAGATCTGATCGACTCCATACATGACATCAAAGACGAGCAATGACTAGACCAGCTATTGTTTTGTGTAGTAGATATACTCAACTCACACACCACAGCGCTTGTGGTATCAGACAAAGAAGAAGAAATAGTTTCTGGTGCTTTTGGTGTGATAGTGGAGGATGGATATGCAGATCTCTGAGACAGAGTATCTAGAAAAAAGACTATCGCGCCCCCTATAGATGAGTGGTTTAAGTCAAATTAATCATCCACTCTTGGAATTTATCCTCAATTCCCTATACACTACCTAATGAATACACTCCTACGCACTATCTTCCGATTTCTTGTCTGAATAGCAGGATATCATATCATCTCGGTATGAGCCGTTTTTGGCAATGGAGCAGTGGATAGTACGACACTCGCGCTAATTAGAGATGCCTTACGAGCTGCTATCGTCATATGAGTCGCTATCCATGTCGGTCACAAAAAACTCAGACACTTTTTCCAAGATCGAGGATATGAGGTGGTGATGCTGATCATCCTCTCAGTATGGGCTATAGGATTTTCTCGTTATCAGGATATCTGATGGACGGAGATACTCATAGGATACAAGTACGACATCTACTATCTCGTCATCGCTCTGAGTGCAGTGTTTGTCTGATATACAGCACTCAAACACAAACAAAAATTTATCGACAGTCTCGGCGAAAAATTCTATCGAGGGATTGCTTTGTTTGTGATAGGTGGATTTATTTATCAGGGCATCAAGGCTCTTTTTCCCGATTTTTTCTTGAGTATATGATATGGTCCGATAGGTGACTATGTATTAGACGCCAAGCCACCATTGCGATATCGCACTGGCCCATGATGAGCAGCCAGACTCCAGGGTTTGTTTGCCTGACCCAACAATTACTGATATTTTTTGGTGGCTATCTTCTCTTTTTTGCTCGTCACGAGTAGACAACTACGACAGCAAAAGACAACATATCGTCCTCGGATAGTATTTTTGTTAGTTTTTTACTGTGTTTCACTCGTATGGACATTGTCTAGATGAGCATATGTATGAGTATGAGTCCAGTTGTTGTTGCTCACTCTTGTATATTACAAAAAACTTCTCAAGCATAGATTTACTTTCTTTCGACTCGCTTTGTGAGGATTGATATGATTGTTTGGGCTTGTGATATTGCTCAGCTATCTCAAGTCTGGATCTACCATATGACATATAGAGGCTTGGCAAGAGTGACGAGAGGCATTTCTCGCATCACCACGATGATATGGTCTGTGAGTAGCTGGACCATCTGTACATCATACGGGTATATACCTCCCAGAGAGTCAGTTTTTGCAGATCATGATTGATTTATGAATAGTATGATTCTTGTTTTGGATCATATGCCGAAAGGTCCTACTGAGTCCAGCACTAGGTCATCTCCAGCACGACAAAAACATCGAACAACTTCCGCTGTATACTCTGCTTGCTCTAGGGATTATTGGATTGATGGTAGAGTGATTTTTCTTACACACTTTTGAGGATAGTATGGTCAATTATCTTATTCTTATTCCATTTGGATTGTTGTTGGGTATGTCTAGAGAGTGAGGAGAATTGCTGTAATTAGTAGATTTAGACAAGTTAGTGAAAATTAGTAAAATTAGCTAGCTTAGATGTAGGGACATCGACTTGCCGTGTCATATTCATTATCACATCTGATCGTATAAAATTGCTAAAAAAATGCTCAATCGATACGCACTTAAAAACTCACTTTTGTCATTCAAAAAAGTGAGTTTTTTCTTGCATTTTAGGTCGATATTTGTATATATGTGACCCTTGTCTAGCACTGAGGCAACCATACTTCTGCTATCGATAAGTACGTAGTTCACCACAAACATTATTATGAGCGTTTTTATTATTTTATTTATTACTAATGAACGAAGCACTACTGGCTTTTATACAGCCGTTTATGAGACACGAAAACGACAATGGATCTCCTGAGGTTCAGATTGCGTTACTAACATTTGAGGTGTCGCAACTCCAAGAGCATCTCGCAGCTCACGCAAAAGACGTAGACGCAAAAAGAAGTCTCTTGAAAAAAGTTGCAAGAAGAAGAAAATTTTTGAAATATCTCAAGCTCAACGATTTGACAACATACAATACTGTTTCCAAAAAACTAAAGTTGAAAGTATAGTTTTTTGTTATATCAAACAACCACTTTTTTATATTCTAATTTTATTTTATTATGGCTGCAAATACAACGACCGAACAAACATTGCCAGCAGAAATGGCTGGACTGCCTTTGATCAAATGAGGATGACTTGTAAAAGGTACAGTAATTAAAAGATGAGATTATTGAGTTTTGGTAAATTGTGCTGAATGAGCTTTTACTGGATTGATTCTTTCCAAGGAAGTAAAGAATCTAGAAAGAAGCGGAGAGGAGTTGGGAATCTGATCAGAGCTAGAGGCAGAGATATTGGGTACTGATGTAGTCAATGACGAGTGATACTACGTAATCTCTATATCCAAACTCAAGCAACAAGACATCTGGAACAAGATCGTGAACCAACAAGAAAAAGACGAAATCATGACAGTGATCCCTACTGAGGCAAATCTTTGATGATTATTGGTGGATCTGCACGGTATCAAGTGATTTATACCTCTTTCACAGCTTGCTCCTATACATTATCCTAGAGTAGAGGACGGCGATCAAGAAAAGATTTTTGATGAATTACTCAAACTGTTGGGTCAAGAAATCAAAGTAAGAATTATCAATTTTGATGAAGACGGGAGAAGAATGATCTTGTCTGAAAGAGAAGCACTCAGAGATGAGACCAAAGCATTGATGGACGAGCTAGAAGTAGGCAATACCTACAAGGGAATGATCTCTGGTGTGTCTAGTTATGGTTTCTTCGTCACTATCGGTGGATCCATAGAATGACTCGTACATATATCAGAGATCACCTACTGACATGTCTCCAATATCGACGGACTCTGAGATGTAGGTGATGAGATGGAAGTGAAGGTAATTGGTCTAGATGATGGCAAGATATCTCTCTCACACAAACAACTCCAACCAGATCCTTGGTCATTGATACCAAAAGAATATGGTGTGGGCGATGTGATCGAATGAGAAGTGGTGAGATACGTACCGTATGGTGTGTTTATTAGAGTGTTTCAGGATATCAACGGTTTGATCCATCTCTCAGAGATCGGAGATACAGAAGCAGGCGTCAAATCACTCAAGCTATGATCTATCGTCAAGGCTAAAATTATCTTAATGGAACCACGCAACAGAAAAATCGGTCTTACAATCAAATGAATGGATAAGTAGTATAATGTTGTATTTGTTCTTAAAAAACCACCTATATGGTGGTTTTTTGTTTGTATCTAAATTTGTACTATATATAATGATTCAGATGCTAGACAAGATATACAGCTGAGATAGGTCTCAAGCTACACATGATATCCTAGACACACTAGACACGCAGTGATATTGCATTGTCAATTTTCTGTATTTTGCCAATGCTATGAAGTGGAGATTGTTTGAGTCTCCTAGACACGACAAAGATATCGCATACAAGCAATCATTGCTGGATGGAGATTATCTCCTCCCTGATGGGATAGCATTGCAGATGTTTTATGGATACTACCGTGATACTAGACTCTCCAATCTCAATGGGACGGATTTTGTGCCATATCTGTTGGACCAACTCAGCAATACTTCAAAAATACCCAGCCTCTCGATCTATCTCTATCAGTGTTATGACCCATCCAAAGGTAAGACCGCTGAGAGCCTTCAAAAATGAGTAGAAGTGCTCCAGAAGATGTATCCTACAGCATCCTTTCCACGATCAGATCAGTGTCTATATACTGCTAGAGGAGAGGAGTTTGATCGAGAGTGATTGACTACAGCGGTGAGACATGATCCCAGCGAGATCAAGGTGTTTTTGCATTGTACTGGGACACCGTATCAGGAGATGTGGGTACAGGAGCATAGAGCGTTTTTCCAGACGCACTGATTTTTGGCGCTAAACGCATGATGACTGATTGATTATCTTACTGGTTTTGAGACGAGAGCGCCTGATTGGGTTGTGAGAGCGAGGGTGCTGGAGACATTTTGGAGGATCACAAAACACCCCAAAAAAAACTTACACAAATTTCTTTCTATGTTTGGAGTGTTTAGATTTTTGTTTACCAATAAATCGTTGTAACCACTCTTTGGATTTTGCCGCTTGTCTCACTTCTCTTGCAAAATACTGTCTTTTTGCTATATAAGTTATAGTTTTTGTATTCTTTATTTGATTGAGATCGTATGTTGCAGTTGGAAGAAAATATTTTTGATGAATCATCAAAATTTATATCGCTAGAGAAGTTTTTTGAGTGATCAAAAACCACGCTTTGATGTAAGGTGAGATGCACCAATACCAAGTTTTCTGAGAGTCAGTCTGATATGTTTCAGGATATCTTGTGAGATTTGATAGAGTTTTTGCAATCAGAAGATATATTTTTTGGAGATATAAGACTGTTTTTTGAACAAAAACTCCAAGAGCTCAATACAAAATTGTTAGCTTTTTCTGAAGAGATGCAGTCTGATGAGCGTTTTGGGCTCTCTGGAGTGATGCAGTTGATCGTGGATGATCAGTATCTTTCTGCACTGATTGGATCATCTAGTCTGATGATATTTAGAGATGCTAAGCTCATATATACTGTAGGCAATGATGCTAGTCAATTGCATATAGATCAGTTTTCTGAGATTATAGAGTGAGATCTAGAAGAAGACGACACTATACTGGTGCGATGAAACAATCTCTCCGTGTTTTTGGATGATGATGATCTGAGTAGGATTACCGAGATATCTAGTTCTAGTGATGTATGATTTGTGTCTCAGTTGTTGGACATCGTGACTGTCAGAGTCCCCCAACAAAAACTCTGATTTTATCAGCAACTCATGTTTGTATCCGAACAAAAAGTTACAAAAAAGAAGTTTAAGAAGTGATTTGCAAAAAGTCTCAAATCATTGGGTGGTCTGTGATCTATCTACTCTGCTTACTCCAAACAAATCCAATACGGGTTAGCTTGATTGTTTACGATGTTGCTTTTGATTTGGAGCTTATCAGGATTTTCACAAGATGCCAACAATACTATCAAGGATGAAAATGGCGAGATTATTATCGATTTTGGTATAGAAGATATCCAGAGAGATATAGCCAATTTTAAGCAAACGAGACCAGAAAGTGATGAAAAAGTAAAACAATACAATAAAATATATGACCGCCTTACGTTATTGGAAGAAAAATGAAAATGGAGTTTTGATGTGAGAGAGCTCAAGGCGATATTGGAGCAAGACTACAAACAATGATTTAATATCAAGACGATCAACGACACCAAGCTGATGTGAGATCCGGTCATCACATTTACCCAGCTAGAAAAAAACACTTTTGGTGCTCCCAAACACCTATACTACAACAATTGATTTATGGTTTGAGGCGAGGAGTGAGTATTGATAGGTGCTATCTCTGAGACAGTAAGATGATCTCTGATCAGCTCTGCGATCGGCCAAAAACTTGAGCAATGCTACTTTAATCTCTTGAGAAATGGACTATTTTGTGCTGCAAGTGATGGTAGTATCTACAATACAGACAAAAATGGCTTTACTCCAGTGACGACCGATGACCAAAAGTTTCCTCGCGCTATCGCGGCTTTAGGCACGTTTAGGTCCAATAGGATGTACACATTGACCAATGACGACAGACTAAACAACGATGGCGTATATGTCTCTATGTACAAAAACAAAACGTGATCACAAAATGATTTTGAAAAAAGCGTGACCTACAATCTCAACGAATGATTCATAAACGATCATCCTACTGCATTTGGTAGTGGAGGAGTATGAAGCTTTGCTATAGATGGGACGTTTTTGGTCCGGTCTCAGTGAGATCAGTCTCTGTATCAGATGTGGAGAGAGTGAGTGTCTACTGAGTTTGTGTGACGCAAGCTAGATCTCTCTGGATGAGACACTGTGTCGATGCCGTTTTCTTCTGAGACACAGATATATGCTGAGGCGAGCTCTAGGTATATACAGTTGTTTGACCCGACCAACCAAACCTTCACCGTATATCGTAGCTCTCCATTCAAAACCACTCCTGGATGAGAAAAGAGCTGGAAACCGACCTATTTCTTTCAGATCAGATTTGATCTGGATGCTACATTTGATATCATAGATGTATATGTAGAAGAGTGAGAAAAATCAAATCTGTATATCATGACTGCTGACAATATATACAAGCTACCATTGCACGAATACCTAGACCAATATAATGCAGCTCTAGAGTAAGGCGCTAGATCTTGTTGATCAAGTACAAACTCACTTCGTGTGAGTTTTTTTGATTTTTGGACTATGGGTGAGTATACTATGATATGAATCAAATCGCTCCTATCTGAGATTCGGACAACGAATTTATCTTATATGATCGCCCTACTAAATATACTCAAAAACAGATCAATTATTTGAGTCAATTTTCTGACAGCACTCTCCAAAACGATCGTAGCTGGACTCGATGAAAAAATTGGGAAGAGGACGTGCTGAGTATAGATGAAGAATCTACTTCTAAGCGTTTTGGTACGACCAGGGATGTGATACATCATATCAAGTATTCGATTGTGGAGCATGGTGCAGCAGTGTTTTCCATGTTGGATATAATATGAGAAGCTATAGATCAACCAAAAGATCTACTTAAAAAGCTCACACTAGGACTGATGCTGATGAGTGCTGGTATATCACGATCTGATAGACACACGGCACAAGATATCATCTCTCAACAAAAACAGCAAACTATAGAAATACTGTGATACCAAGCACCTCAAGAGACAATCACCAAAGATGTACATATGCCACATCTAGAAGATATAAGTAATTATGACTCATTAGCAGAGTGAAATGTAGCTGATCTCTCTACAGATATCGTGGATACATACCATATAGCGGACGAAGGATTTTTGTTTGAAATGATGACTGTATATGCTCAGATACCAGGTATGGATATGGATCGTGTCCGTGACGCAGTAAATCATCTACATCAGGCCATATATAGACTCCAATCCAATCCAACATTTGCAGATCAGTGACATGTAACTCAAGATCTGATGCAACAAATGCTCCCACTCATGATCAAAGAAAGCTCGCTAATACCAGATGTCATACAAAAAAAGAGCAAAGCAAAGTGATACTGTCAGCTCTTGCCTGGAGCTAGGGCTGATGCAGCTGACTATATACGCAATACTCTCTGAGTCTCCAAGACATATAATGTGATGGATCCAGTAGACAATATTATTTTGGGGACAGTCTACTTCAATTGCTGCCTCCCGAGATACTTCTCCAAATGAGATGATCAAAAAACCTTTGAAAAAGTGTTTGCAGAACATGATGTGCAAAAATTTGTACAAGTGGCATATAATGCTTGACCTGGCGCAATGAGAGCATTAACAAAAAAGTATCGCACCGAGACTAAATCTGTATGAAAAATAGCTCGAGATGACTTTGCTTATTGGCTTGTGTCTAAAGTAGATGGACTAGATGGTAGGAATATAAAGGAAAAGAATGAATGATTGTGAATAGAATATACCAATTGGTTTGTGGATAGTGCTATTAGAAAAAAACTAGTAGAGAGCAGAAAATCGGATAAAGTTGATCGACTTATACCAAAAATCATTTCTAAATCTAAATTAGTAGAGATTATCGACTATGCAGAGGTGATATGAGCTCTTGGGAAAGCTAATTTTATATTTCCGACTGATGCAATATAGGACACTCTTAATTTCAACAGTTTTATCAATTAAAAACAGTTTGAATTGCAATTCTTTTTTGTATCGATATCATATTGACGTTTATTTTTTAGTTATAAAATGGATAATATAGGTAATAGCTTTTCAGAAGAAGATTTATGAGACATTTCTCTAAGTGAATTAAATAAGATTAAAGCTGATCTTCATAGTTTTCTTCATTATAGAGAGCCCTATCGTCAGTCAACTGGCAGAGAAGTTTCACGTATACTTAATATAAATAATTTTGAAGATGTAATCATAGATCACTATGATCGTTACGCGCTTAGATGTTTTGTTTGACGCCTCAAAAAAATTTCAAAAAAACCATATGCAGATTTATTGGATTTTGATATTGCTGGTGTGCTTGAAACACTGAAACCAGTTGAAACAAAGCTAAAAGAATCTTTTTACTATTTGCCAGACAGTGAGAATACTATGTGGTCAGGGTTGTCCTACGCAAAAACAAGACATTTAAATCATAGAATTTCAGTACTCCCTAGTGAATAAACTACCGACGAAACAAGCTTCGCGGAATTCTCTTCGATTAACTTTTTTTTGTAGAATTGTGATTGCAACACGAGCCCAAGCCACTATAACATCAACAATCTAGACGATTTGTTGATGTTTTTGTTTTTTTTGATATATGGTAATGGATAGTATACAGCTAAGGAAGGTGTGGGATGAGTTTTGGATATCCAAGGAGCATGCATATAGCAAGCCAGCATCGCTGATCGTCAACAATGCTGATGATCCTACCACGATGTTTAATACTGCGGGGATGCAGCCGCTGGTACCATATCTGATGGGCAAGAAGCATCCGACGGGCTCGCAGCGTGTATACAATATACAGGGATGTGTGAGGACGGTAGATATAGAGGAGGTGGGTGATACATCGCATCTGACGTATTTTGAGATGATGGGCAATCGATCTTTGGGTGATTATTTCAAACAAGAGTCGATAGACTGGAGTTGGGAGTTTTTGACCGATGTATTGAAGTTAGATCCTGAGATGCTGTGTGCGACGATATTTGAGTGAGATGATGATGCACCACTGGATACTGAGGCTCAGGCACTATGGTCCAAGTACCTGCCAGAGCATCGCATCACCCCACTAGACAAGGCAGAAAATCGACGATGACCTGCTGGAGCGACTGGGCCGTGTGGTCCTGATAGTGAGATTTTTTATCGAGTGGGAGCTGGGACGCCTCCTGAGGATAGCCATCCAGGCAATGATGAGCACAATCGACTGGAGATCTGGAACAATGTGTTTATGTGATACTACAAGGACGATGCAGGCAAGATCACCGAAATGGACAAAAAGAATGTGGATACGGGTATGGGATTTGAGCGCATCTTGATGGTACTCAAGGGGCAACAACTCAAAAAAGAATGAAAAATCGATGCGATCAGCTCTCTGAGCGTGTATGATATAGATATCTTTCAGTCGTTGTTTGAAAAATTATCCACATATACTGCTCACCCTCACCCCAGCCCTCTCCCAAAAGGAGAGGGAGAGCGTTCTGATCTGGAAAAAGCGATATTACCAAGTTTTAGGATAGTGGCGGATCATCTCAAGACATCACTGATGCTGATCAATGAGTGACTCACGCCAAGTAACGAATGAAGAGGATATGTACTCAGACGTATCATCAGGAGATGATACTATCATCTCAAAAAGATCTCTCCAGATGACACCAATCGATCAGACCAATCACTACTCCAACAAAAAATCACCGCTATATGCAGTGGTTTGAAGAAGTTTTATGCTCAGCTGGACGCGAGTTTTGATCAAGATATCAAGACGCTGATCAACGAGATGTCACAGTTTGAATCTGCACTCCAGAGATGAGGTAGCAAGATCGATGAGTTGCTCTCCAAGCACGAATGAAATATCTTTTCGTGAAGTGATGCATTTTTGTTGTATGATACTTTTGGTGTGCCAGTGGAGCTGACACAGGAGATAGTGGCTACACAGTGACTCACGGTCGATATGGACTGATACGTAGCGGCTTTGGAGACAGCCAAGCAGACTTCCCGTGCTGGCGCAGGAAACAAATTTGCCAAAGGTATCAATCGAGCCGACCATATAGAATGATTGCCTGAGACGAAGTTTATCGGATATGATATGCTAGAGTGTAATGAAGCTAAGGTGCTCAAAGATTTTGTGGTAGAAGATGAGAGGTATATTGTGTTTGATTGCACGCCGTTTTATGCTGAGTGATGAGGACAAAAGGGCGATAGCGGAGTAGTAGAGCTAGATGATTGAGAGTCAGTAGAGATTGTGGATGTGATGAAGTATGGTGGGGTGTTTTTGCATAAGGTGGGGTAAATTATTTTGATTGAATAAAAAAACCGCTCTTAGTTTACTAAGAACGGTTTTTTGTAGATGAGATATCTCAATCTACTTTTTTGAGCTTATCGGGACGTATGCGTCGCAAGCTCTTTTGGTTTCTTCCTTTTGGGAATATCTGATTGTAGTCTTCCACCCTTGTGTCTAGATCAGCAAAAGTCTTGGCAAGGCTTCTATGACTTTCTACTGTTGTTGTATCGTTTATGATTTGATACTGAGACAGATCTGATAAACTTGCAGGTTTGCCATTGATCAAGATTAACTGACTATACAATCCAGTTGCAGTAATGAAGAGAGTCATCACTAGGCTCATTTTTATTTTTTTCATATTTTATCATTTGTGTATAGATATATACTGGCGGATACGTATATTGCAAGTATTGTATCTCATATAGTGATAAGCATATGCTCAAACCTTTCATCATCCTAGAAAACATCCGCTCGGCATACAATGTCGGTAACATCATCCGTACGGCTGATGCTCTGTGATATGATGTAGTACTTAGCGGGTATACGCCTCATCCAGATACCAAGGAGCAGATAAAAAAGACTTCTCTGGGAGCAGAGGAGTCGGTAGACATCAAACAGTACTGGCACACATCAGAAGCGATACAATATGTACAGCAGCTGTGATATGTGCTTGTTGCTGGAGAGATTACTGAGTTGAGTGTGAGTCTAGATCAAATCTCTCCCAGCCTCCATTTATCAAGGGAGGGGGATGTTGTGCCTATGGCTCTAATTGTAGGCAATGAAAATACTGGAGTCCTGCGTGAGACACTAGATATGGCAGACCATATAGTGCATATACCTATGCAATGACTCAAAGAGAGTCTCAACGTAGGTCAGGCGGCGGCTATATTGATGTGGGAGTTTAGAAGTTGAGGATAACTCTAATTTAAATGTCATGTATTAAATATAACTCATTTTTCGTAATCATATCAAGGCTTAATTCAATCGTTATGTATTCGTTCTTTATATGGAGATTGTATTTTATCTATAATTTTTATTCTTGCTCAGATAAGATTTTTAAGCAACTCATCTCCACTATTTTTTCGAGCATAAGCCGTTTTTTGTATAGCTTCATTTTGACTTAAGCTTAAATTTTTTCCAAATATTGCTTCAATTGATGCAATTCAATTTTTTACTTCCAATAATGTTGAACGTATTCAGTATTTTATCAAATTTTCATTTATCTTTTTAGTTCTTTCGCTACTGATTATTCAGCTTAACGTTTCTACTTCCCTAGGATCTGTTCATGTGTATAATTCATCAATTTTTTCTTTTTTCAAAACATAATTTTCCTGATCAAGATCTGAGTTTTCAATTGGATTTTTGTCCACAACAAAAGATTGTGATACATCAACACTTTTAGTGCTTGCTAAAGTATCTACTAGATGATATGCGACCTTGAGTTGTGTTTTGGAATTGAGTGGAACACGAAACACTCTTTTATTGTTGATATATAGCCAAGTTTCATTCTCTTTGTATATAGTTATTAGATCTACATTCATATTTTGACCAAGTGATTCAATATCTGCATCCTTAATTAAGGCATCTAAGGTGTAATCATTGAATTTCATTTCATTTCTGAGAAAATCCTCTAATTCGTAAACTTTTTTAATGGTAGTTTTACTTTTGGGCAATAGCTTGAAATGTCGATCAATCTCATCAGAATCATATTCTGGTAATTTTTCATATTCAATATACTCACTTACTTCTTGAATCTTTGTTTGCTCTATTGCATCTAGCTCTTTTGAATAAACAATTTGTAATATATCTTTTTCTAATGACTTCATAAATTCTTTTCTTTTTTCTGGTTTCATTAACTTAAGCATATTCCCTGCTTCAAGTAGTTTATTTTGTAGAAGCAGGTTATAGAATTTTTCTTGTATTAAGGTTTGAATGAGATCTCAATTTTCTAGTAAAATTTGACATATACCAAAAGGTAAATTATTTTGCTGATATTTAAATTCTAGATTATCAGCTTTTTCTGAGTTGTTTTCTAATTTTTCGTTATCCATCTTTTTTATTAAAACTAAACAAATACACTATACTCAAAACTTTATAGAAAACAAAAAAAGATGAGTAGAATACCACTCATCTCTCGATATGATTTTGTTTTTTGTTTAGCAATACCGGGAGATGGGTGGAGTTCATTTTACTCCACTATAGGATCACAGCCATCTAGCGATCATATAGTGGAAAAAAATCAAAACCATCTCCCGACTTTTAAATAGATATCCCTCGTTCATTTGTAATCGAGGTGATATTTTGGTTTTTGTTTGGTCACCCGCGATTGGGCACGAGTCCGTCCTCCAGATGACAACAATCTCACTATAAGCAAGCAGATCGATTTTTGCGAATTTTTGACCCTTTATATTAGGTAATAGATTGACATATGTAGTATATATTGTTTGATATATACATATGGGGTGCAAATAGCAGTATGTAAAGACTGAGTGGGCGTATTGTGTGGTTAGAAGTTTGCAAAAATGTGTAGCTATTAGTATAATAGAGGAGTGATGATGTATCCAATACTAGGTATATTGATATGATTGGTGATACTGTACGCTGCTGCCAAGCTAACGTTTTTTGTATTGCAAAAAAATCATCACCAAAAACAGGCGGATCAGCTGAGATTTCTCGTGGTCAAGATGCCGCGCAATGAGTCCAATATGGATAAGGAGTCTGACACTGTCCAATCCCTCAATCAAAACATCGAAGTAATGAATCAAATATATAAGAACTTCTACTCTGTTTCCAAAAAATCACGAAGGCACAAGCTATTTGGTCAGCCATATATAGGGTCAGAGTTGTTTGTGGAAAAAGAAGTGATCACCTATAATCTGGCTGTGCCTATAGAATACGCAGAGACGTTTGAAAAGATTATATCGTCGTTTTATCCCTGATCTGTGATAGATCAGATCGAGGCTCCCAAGTTGCTAGAAGCAGGCAAATACGCCTATGGGTGATATATTGAGCTCACCAAAGACGATGCATATCCTCTCAAGACCTACGAAAATTTTGAGGCTGATCCTATGGATGGTACCTTGTCGGCATTTGCTAGAGTGGACGCAGAAGAAAAACTCATCCTCCAGATACTCGCCCAACCACTATCAGAAAAACGACAAAAGAAAATGAGAAAAGAAGTAGAAAAAATCAAAAATGGTAAAGAATCGGTTGGCTCGTTTTTGTCCAAGATGATGCCAAAAAATAGTAGTAGTGACAGTGAAGACAAAGAGAAGAAAAGTAATTTTTCTGATACACAGATACAGGATATAGAAAAAAAATCAGAAGATGAATGATATAACATAGTGATGAGAGTGATGGCGACCTCACCCATCAAGCATAGGCCAGACAAGATGGTGGATGATGTGCTCAGGTGATTGTTTCAGTACAATTATGTAGGACTCAATTCATTCCGTTTTGTGCAGATCAAGAAACTCTGATCGTTTCTCAAGGACATTGTCCAAAGAACGTTTGCCAAACCGTATGGTGTGAGCTATAGCCGATATGGCAAGCGTGCCAGTGATATACTCAACATCAAGGAGATAGCATCTATTTTTCATTTTCCTCACTACAAGTTTAACAAAAATCCTCGTATCAAGCGACAGAAATTTAAGATAGTGCCAGCGCCAGACAATATACCTACTCAGGGGATGATCTTATGATCCAATCTATATGGCGGGGTAAAAAGAGACATCTACCTCAAGGATGATGATAGATTTCGTCATTTTTATATCTTGGGGCAGACGGGTACGGGTAAATCCACCATCCTGCGTACGATGATGAATCAAGATATGCGTGTGTGAGGTCCAGGATTTACACTGATAGATCCACATGGAGATCTAGCTGAGTGATGTCTGCAGTATTTTCCCAAGGATCGTATCGATGATCTGATCTATCGAGACGCCGGCAATATGGATCTCCCTGTGGGGTTCAATTTCCTTACAGCTCGTGATGAGCGTGAGATGGACCTGGTGACCAATGATGCGGTAGAGATGTTTGTGCAACTATATGGTAGTGAGATATTTGGTCCTCGTATACAGGATTATTTTCGTAACTGAGTACTCACACTGATGGAGCAGCCAGATGGTGGGACACTGGTGGAGATAGTGAGATTGTTTACCGATGAAGCATACCAAAAAATCAAAGTAAAAAACGTCAAAAATCCAGTGGTGCGTGGTCGATGGGACAAGACATACAACGCTATGGGCGATAGAGAAAAGAAAGAAATGATACCATACTTTCAATCCAAGTTTGGTTCGTTTACTACCACACCGATACTTAGGAATATTATCTGACAGCCGAAGTCGAGTTTTGATATATGAGAGGCGATGGATAGCGGCAAGATCCTGATGATGAATCTCTCCAAAGGTAAGATGGGTGATATCAATGCCAATCTCCTAGGTATGATGATCGTATCCCAAGTAAGACTTGCGGCGTTTCGTAGAGCCAATCTACCTGAGGATGAAAGAGTCCCGCATTTTATGTATATAGATGAATTTCAAAATTTTGTGACTCCGTCAATAGAATCTATCCTGTCTGAAGCTCGTAAATATCGTCTGGGTCTCGTCCTCGCACATCAGTATATCGAGCAGCTAAAGAGTAATGGTGGCAAGGTAGATCTAGAGTCTCCTATATTTGGTAATGTAGGTAATATCATGAGCTACCGTATCTGAGTCAAGGATATGGAGACCATGGAACAACAGTACAAGCCAAATTTTTCTGGTACAGATCTGACCAATCTAGATAAGTTTATGGCGGTGATCAAGATGTCTGTGGATATGCAACCCACTCCAGCATTCTCCATGAAAGTAAAACTTCCGTGGGAAGAACCAGCGCTCAACACTCCAGAAAAAGTCGAGATCATCAAGCAGATCTCAGCTCTCAAGTATGGTAGGAAGAAGGAATTGGTTGATAAGGAGATTTTTTATAGGGTGGGGGCTTAGAGGAAAATTTGCAATATAAAATGTGTATGTGTATACTTTATATAGTTAAATTTTTTTACCACATAATAACTATTGATGGCAGGTGATGATATCAACAAACTCTCAGGTGATTGAGAATATAAAGATGTTTCTGATTATCTCGAAATTAATACAAACACACAGTCTAATCTTTGAGAAATTTTGAGTAAAGAGCAGTTACATCAGATCGTGGTACAATCTCCATATATCACTAAAGAGAGAGCACAATACATAAAAGATTATCATCTAAAAGAGATAGCACAAGATTTTGATAAGATTAAATCTTGTAAGAGTGATGAGGATTTGATGCAGTACCTAGCTCATATGAGACTCAATGACAGGCTTATATGACGCGTAGATATTTTGTTGTGATACGATAAAGATAATGATGAAAAACCAGTTATGCTAAATTTAGATAAAGTGAAAGGTCGAAGTATAGATGTAGAAAATAAATCATATATATTTAAGTATAAAGATGGGACTGAGATTGAATATCTTATTGATTATTTTGATAAAAGAGAGGAAGATATTCTTGATAGTATCTATGCCTACTACTATGATAAGGCTTAATCTAATGACTACTTAGTATTGTTCGCAACCATATAAAATGAATTTTAATCAAGATATATTGTTGCAGTTACCATATACTGTATATGGTACGATCTTCTTACCCCAACAACTCATCTACCACACTCGCTGCATTGACCTCTAGTGGACTCCTGGAGTCATAGTACTTGACCATCTGGCTCGTACTATGTCCTGTGGTATTCATTATCTCTATATCGGTCTTGCCGCTATCCAGTGCCATTTTGACAAAGGTTGTCCTAAAACTATGGGGTGTGATGTTTTTTTCTTCCTCTATTTTTCATTGTATCTTGAGTTTATCTATCACCTTTTTTACGAGGTTAAATATTGAGGTGCCTGAGATAGGTTTGGTCATGTCGCCTGTACTAGTGTTGCGTAGTGGTGAAAATATATACGGTGAGACAAATCACTGTGTCTTCTTGTCTCTCTCAAACTCTGCGAGATATTCGTTCATCTTGAGGTTTAGCGGGAGGTACTTGTATTTTTGTCATTTGCCATATACTGTGATGAAGTTCTTGGACTTATCTCGATCATCCCGCCTGAGATGAGCTATCTCATTGCGTCTGAGTGATAGAAAGAGAAAGCCAAATATCAACAACTGTTGAAAACTGCTGATCTGTTTGTACTCAGATTTTGCCGCTGACATCTGTGCTTTCATATATGACCAAATCGCCTCTACCTCCTCCTTTTCTAGGTCTTGGGTCGAGGTCTTGTCTGGCGTAGAGTAGGGGGTGTATATCTTCACGGGATTGCGAGGGTAGCCATAGTTGGCGACCAAATATTGAAAAAAAGAGGAGAGGGCGTATGCCTTGCGATTGAGTGTACGAGGATTGTGGACTCTATCTACACGTTGTGCTTCAGTTTTTTTGTACGATTCGATATATCAGATGACCTGTTTGGAGAGTTCGTGGACGGGGAGTGTCGCCAACTCCCCTACAGTTTTGATCTGTAGAGCAGCAAAGAATGTTTCGATATCTTTTTTGTATGCTTTCTGCGTTTGGCTGGATTTTTTGGTAGCAAGAAATTCTTGGATCAAATCTACAAAAGATTTATTTGTCAATCTTAGGAGATCGGATTGGTTTGATCAGGTGGTAGCTATGGCTGTGGTATCTTGCTGAGACATATTTGGTTATTATAATATGAATTATCATAACTAAATAAGGATATAGTGTAGAAAATCAAGCCAGAATATAACAAAAATACCCTAAAATCGACAATTTTACCCCCAAAATGGCTTATCTTAGTCACGAAAATTACAGCATCGGTTTTAGAAACTCATTGTCCCCCAATGATCCCAGTTCGATATGCAAAGACCTCCCATTTATGAGCGCATTTGTGACTTTGGTTACTGCCTCGTTGTATATCTTGGCAAACAGTGATTTGGAGATTCACATTTGTTCTGCGCCTTTGACGACGCCAAGTCAGTTGATGTTTTTGAGCCTTAGAGCTTCTAGCTCATCGTGTCAGAGCTTGACAACCAGACTGTCACGTACTCAGTCTTTGGGCTCTCGTATGGTGAGAGTAGGGGTATAATTAATCGTACGAAATTTCTTGGGACGTCATCTTTTCTTGTTCATAAGATCACCAAACATAATTTGCATAAGTCAGGACACAGTTAGACAGATAAATTATTGGAATATTCCGCATAATAATACACTTGGAATATTCCAAAAATATAACAATAAGCACTTGCGGTCACAAATCAAGAAGAATTTTTGTGCTACAATGTGATACTTGATGTGCACAATAAAAAAAGAATACAACAATGGTATTCTTTTTTGGTATATACTCTGCTCTATTCGCTTGAGAATGTTATCTTAAAAGTATATTTGACTCATTTTTTGGTTTATTCTTTGTATCTTTTCGTCTTTTCATTCGATTCTTATCTAATGGTCTTACCTTTAATGACTCGATTAAGTCTTTTCATATGTCTTCAAGTTTTACTATGGTTTTTTCTCACAATGATATTCAAATAGGAGTTACGTGATTAAATATTCTTCGATCTTCTCATAGACTTACATTAGGATCTTTCCTCATCATTTGCTCGAAATTCGTCAATCAATCAATTCAATATTTATTATTTCTGTTTGCAAGAATTTCTCTATCAAGTACCGTACTACCATCTGATGAATTCAATTTGAAGTTCATTAATATATTACGTGGAAACATTCTTGTTTTTTCATCAATGCTATCTCAGTAGTTTTTGTACAAATTCTCAAAGTTTTGTAAAAATGGATCATTTTCTCAAGTCATAGAAATTCAAGGATTTGGAATTGTTTCATTTGTTATAAAGCTAATTTTTACATCTTCTAGGCTATCATAAGTCTCTTTTTTAGTTGTATCTCAGTAAACTACTCAACCGACATTTAATATCTGAGCCAATAAATTTGCTCTTTCAGCTTGTTTCTTTTGAATCTCATATCATACATTTGTAATATTTTCTTCTAAGAAGCGATTTCTTCTTGCTTGTATTTTTTGCGCAAGTAGCATTATTCAAGTTCAGGCACCTAAATCAAATCACACATATTTAGAGTTTTCAGGAATTTCCAATTTTTCTTTGATTATTTGAGAAAATATCTTACTAGTAGAAGCTATATCTCATAGCATTCATATTCAGTATTCATTTTCTTTGTAAAAATTTAAATCTTCAAAAAGTTTTTTATCTCATATACGCGTTTTTGTTCATTTTTTTAATTTAGTTAGTTCAAAGAAGAAATTTCATATTCAAAAAAGATTTTCTATATCACCTAAACTCACTTTTTTATCTACAGATAATGGGTATCTGTATGCATAAAAAAATTTTGTTACAATATTTATCACCATATCATCTGTAACAATTAAGTCTGGATTACTTAAAATTTCCACATCTTGTCTTAAAGTTGTATTTTGTTTATATATATCTGAATTTATTGATTTGTGGGGTTTGTATAATGAATTATTTTTTTCTATCATGAGGATATTCGCTTGAAACAAAAAATGTATTATATTTATTTATTACATAAAGTCAATATTAAATATATATTTTACCTCAACTCTATCATATCCCTAACACCCACTACTCTCTCTGCGATAAATCATTCTGCATACTCCACTCATATCTCTCTTCCTCGGAGCTTATTTTTTGTTGATATTATTTCTTGAAAATGTTTGGTAGAAATGATTTTTTTTATTTAAATTCTCAATAAAAAAAACTCTCACAAACGCGAGAGTCATATATGGTAGTCTATCTCATCGTAAAGAAGAAGACAAACACGACAGCAACCAGTGCAAGTCATAAGTAGATGGTATTCATTAGTCTTTCTTTTCTCACACTGCTTTCTAGATCTCTTTTTTCGATTTCAAGTTTTTGGATAGACATTTTGAGATCTTCTTTTTCTGCGCTATGATCTGGGAGTGCTACCATCTGAGTCATCTTGGTTTCTATCTCTCAGATCTTGCGTTGGAGTGCATAGATCATTTGATTTTTTTCTTCTAGCGCTTTGTCCTTGGAGCTAAGTATATCAGAAAATTCCTTGACTGATCACAGTCCTAGACCAGAGTTGACTCTCGTGATCTTGGATGGAGCACTGCTCTTTTCTTTTATGACTACTGTCTCAGTGACAGGATTGCTGTGCAACAGATCAAAATCCGCTTGCATCGCATTGAGCTCTTCTCTTGCAAGAAGGACTTTGTTAGCGATTTTTTTGTAGCTTAGTTGTCATCTTTTGACATATCTATCTATGGATCTAGTGGACACGCCGAGCATATCAGCTGCTTGCTGTCTGCTTACACTATAAGTCAAATCACTCATCTATATCATCATTATTATTTAAAAGGCCTTTGATCCCTAAGGTCAAAAAGACACCAGCTAGTATAGACATAAAGATGACAATAGCAACCCAAAGAGTGTTGTCTATAACTTGTGTGTAAAGTGGAAATGGATAGTTTCCATAGGTAAACAACTGAAAAAATGGTATGATAATCAGTATAAGCAAGACAATGCCTAGAAACAGATAGAAATACTTCATCAATATAAATAGGATACTAAAACAAAAAATCTATGCACCAAATTATAACAGAAAACAGCACTATTTCAAGTGGCTGACCCACCTCTATCACTATCCCGCTATCTACCACAAAACTTACTATATATGCAAACCCATAGATGGTTACGATATTTAGCAATACTCACACTATCCCAAAACTAATCCAAGAAAGAGGCTTGGTGACGAGTCTGATTACTTTTCTGATGATGTCGTATATGACTCGTAGTACAGCCCCCAATGCTATATATATCAAAAAATCACTAATTCATCACGTAGACGAGATGGACAATGGTTGAAAGTTGAAGTCTGGACCGTATTGGACCACAAAAAAAACGAGAAAAGCGTAGAGAAGTATTTTTCCGAGTATGCGACGTATCATAAGTGGTCTAGAAAAAAAGAAAAAAGAGCAACCGAAGCTGCTCTATATATCGGGTAGCGCTTTATGATCAAGTTGCTGCTTCTGCTGATGGAGCTGGTTCTGCTACATCAGCCTCAGCTGCCGCTCCAGCTTTTGTAATTCATTCTACTGTGACTTCAAACTCAAGCGTCTTACCAGCCAAAAAGTGGTTGAAATCTACGGTGATAGTCCCGCTGCCTACTGCAGTCACTGTGCCTGGCGCAATCCCAAAATTGTATTGTTCACCTACTACGGGCACGATGCCTTGTTCATCAAATGGATCGCTTGGTATGTCTTGTATAGCTTCATCACTTCTCTCACCATATCCATCAGCTGGAGCTATAGTGATGGTCTTGGTTTCGCCGATCTGCATCCCTACTACTCCACTATCAAATCCAGGTATCATCTGTCCAGCACCTACAGTAAATGAAAGCGGCTCATATGGTCTAGCTGGATTGTACATATCATTTGCTTCTGCGACTGATTGGATGCTGGTATCAAACACGCTCCCATCTTCTTGGAGAGATCAGACGTAGTTGACTGAGATGGTGTCACCTGCTGCTACTGAGTTTACAGGGTCTGCTGGAGCTGCTGATCCACATCATATGAGTACTCAAGTCATAAGTGTCATAGTTCAAAGTACAAAAAACTTGTTCATCAATATATAATATAATATAAAAAAACTGTGCAGGTGTTATTTTACGTTTTTGATGGTTACTTCATACTTTCTAGATGGTGCTTTTACAAACACTTTGTCTCATTTTTTCTTACCTTTGAGCGCACTACCCAATGGAGAGTCAAAAGAGATCGTGTTTTCCAATACATTTACTTCTCCTCCACCGACGATATTCATGGTAAATTCTCTTTTTTTCTCATCCAAAAACGTCACTTCAGATCCATATACTATCTCTCCGCCTTTGGTGGTGTGTTCGATGATTTCTACGTTTTCTACGATGAGTTCGATTTCTGAGATTCTTCCTTCGATCAGTTCTTTTTCTGACATAGCTGTATCGTACTCTGCGTTTTCAGAGATATCTCATTGTGATATAGCTTCCTTGAGTCTCTCTAGTGTTGCAGGGAGTTGTTGTTTTTTGAGATCATGCAACTCTTCTAGGAGTTTGTCGTATCATTCTTTGGTGAGATGGTGGACTTTTGCTCTAGCCATATATAAAGTTTAAAGTGTAAAGTGTAAAGTACAAAGCTTTTTGTACTCACTGTATATGAATTTCAAAAAATGTACAAAAAGTGTCTATGTGTCCGAGAGGATAGCTATTTTTGTAGTATTTACAAGAAGTTTTTAGGCATCTGCGAGTTGTTCTTTGAGGTGTTTGAATGCATGGCTTACTACATCCAATGGCTCCACAAACGGCACATCATTGTGATAGTGATACTCCTCACCATCTAACACAAAATGAAATTTACCTTCATATTTTGCATCGTGATTTTTGGTCATAGTCATATGTACAAGGATCTCTGCATCCTCCTTGCTCAACACCTTTTTGAAATAACTGTCTTGGAGTTTTTCTATTTTGTTGTGTGTCAGTGCGAGGAGGTCTGACTGTAGTCATTCTGTCATATCCCCAGCAAATTGATGATTTAGCTTGATTCTGGGATGAAGTGGGTTGAGATCTTGCATAGAATAAGATAAGAAGATAAATGCAAGTAGTATATTGCTGGGGGTATGATTTTGCAAGAAGAATATAGTAGTTTATGCTTACATTCTTTATTTTTGTTATCAATCAAGAAAGCTTCACTCCTCGCTTGCTTGACTCAACAATTCAATGTATAGCCTCTCATCTTTTTTGTCCTGTCTTCTAAATAATTGATCACCTCATCTGACGCGTATTTGAATTAATTTGAATTTCTTACATCTACCAATAGATCATTATTTTCATTCATATATATTTCATGTTTAGGATTATTTTTAGGCTTTCGCATTTCGCTAGGTCATTCAACATATATCACTATCTCCCCCTCTTTCTCTACAAGAGTATTGTGGATCCCGACCCTAGATTGCAAATCAAATATCGATATTGTCTCGGGAAACTGATGTAAAATCAAACCCTTGGAGGTGATAATCATATTCTCGTTTCTAACATAAATCTCTAGCTGATTTGTATCACTTTCTATTTGTATCTTTCATACTAAAAATCAATTCTTTTTTGATAGCGTCACTCTTTCTACTCTTCATGTATATGATATTCATTCTACAAATTCTTGATTCTTTTTTTGGTTTATTTTCTCTCACATTGCAATATTTCTTTTGATTACTCAGTGGGTTAAGATTTCCTTAGCCTTCTCTGCAACGATTCAATGATCAAGTATCGCAATTGGTCAATCGGTTTTGATGGTTATCTCTCTAAGCTTTTCTTCCAGTTTAGTTAGGTCAATATCATCCTGATCATATATATATGCCTTCAAGTTCTTATCTATTGCGATTACCGGAAATATACTTTTGTCACTAATAAAGAAATTGCTATAAAATATCTTTGGTATAGCTCTTCATCATGTGCGATCTGCATCCAATAATTTACTTCACAATTCTGATATTGACTTAATGATTATTCATTCTATACCTGTTTCACATGCATATATTGCTTCAATTTTTTTTCATGTGTATTTTTCGTATATCAATAATCACTCTTTAAACATGGGTCAAATATCAGTTGTAGCTGTATCGCTAGATCACATTCATCAAAGACTGACAAAAAATGCATTTCAATCAAAATCATTGATTTCATGTATGTCTACTGACTTATTCTTGTTGTAATATTGGTCTATATAAAATCTCTGCTTGCTGTATGGTATTGCTCCTCAGGCGCTATATATTGATGATCATTTTATGAGATTATATGCATCTCATTTTCATAATTTATACATTGTATGTATATCAATAAATTAAAAATATTTGAAGAAGATTACCAAGAAGCTCGCTTCGTGCGAACAAAGATCGTAGTAATCCTTACGTGAGGATAATCTAAACCTCTTCGAACGAAACAAATTCTGACCTTCGAGGAACGAGAAGAAAATTGAACGATAATACACCTCTAGCTTGCTGTGGTGTAGTTCAATTTTAAGAATTTGTTTTATTATCTTTTTTTAAAATATAGATGATCCGGTCTTCAGATTTCTCTATTTATGTCTTTTTGTTGTGATTTTGAATATATTCATACGATTTTGTGATCAACCAATCATTCATTTACAATCTTGGATATGGTGAGCTTCAATGCTTTCATCTCTTTTGTGTCTTGAAATACTAATAATGGGTTTTTTGCTGAAGCTTCAAGAGGTCAGGCTATATAGCTTTTGAGTCAAATATCTTGAATATCTGCTGTATCGCTAAGTGTGTGAAATAAATTATTCTTTCAAAAGATATATCTATGAGAAGCTAGAAGTATGCGTTTGATCTCTTGTGTCGAAACCTTGTTTCAATTTCCAATTTTTTGATATAGATATTCATCGATTTCACTCAATAGTTCATTTCTTTCTACTGAGATGTTTCATAAATTCTTTATTATTTCCTCACGATATTTCTCCTCAATCTTATTTGATCTTTTGTCAATTATAGAAAAATACTCTCTCATTGTGCCTTTATCGATTAGTCATTTGTTATAATCATTAATTGCATAGTTATAATACTGAACTCTTGGTATCTGCAAAACTACCTTGTTGATCCCTTCTGGATTTATGTGGCGTGTAGTGTGTTTTACTATTCTATTGATTTGATCAATTTGATATTCACTCAGTTTTTTATCAGCAATAACTGTAACTATTTTTTCATTTATCTGTTTTCAATACGGATCAACTGGATAATAACTTCAGCCATTTTCTCCTTTCATTTGAATTCACTCAGATCAAAACATACAAGGACCGAAAAGAATATTGACTAGATCTTCTTTTTTAATGGAATTAAAGTTAACTTTTTGAGTTGTGTAGCTGTACTGATCTTGTTGCGTGAAGGCGATACTATCTTTGATGTGTTTGGCTTGTTTCAGTAGGCTGAGTATATTCTTTCCTTCTATTTCTTCTTCTCATAGTAGCTGTTTTTGTGAGCTATTTTTCTTTCCTATTTTCTTTCCTATATCTTCTAGGATTCAAATAAAATTTGATTCCAATTTTTGATAAATCGGATGTTTATCTCAGAGAGAATGTAGAGCTGTTACTTTAATTTTATTGATAGCTCTCACTATATCTACACGCACTTTATTCTTCTTGATTACAAATAGGCGCTCTACAGCATTGCTATCTTCCAATATTTTTAAAATCTCCTTTTTTTCATCTGATGTAAATTCACTGAAACAGTCAACAAAAAAGTCAATCATATCAGAAATTTTACCCTTATTCTTTTCTATTTCGTACGAGGAACACAATGTGTGTATATTTTTCATCAAATAATTATTAACTAATAAATAAATGTATTACTACAATAAAACATTATTCCAAAAAAATTATATATATTTTCCTATGGCTCACCTCCCATATTTCAATACTCTTGCTCCTCTACTGACTGTAGTGACAGATATGCCCTGCTCTTCCGCTATTTGTCTTTGAGCTTTTCACTCCTTCAAAGATTTTAGGAGCAATAATCTCTCACTGAGCTCAACGATCTCTGAAGGCGTAAAAAGATCTTCGATACAGCCTTCCATATCTTCTTTTTTTACACGCCATAGAGTATCAGTTACAAGTTTGATTGATTCTGGATAAAGCATAATATGTGTATTACTACAATAAAACAAATTCTTTATAAAAAAAAATCTCTTCAGTGCAAGAGATTTTTTAGTTTTTTTATCACGATATTCTCTGCTCTATATCAATCCTCGATCCACCAACCAATGCTCTGCTTCTAGTGCAGCCATACATCCAGTACCAGCTGAGGTGATAGCTTGACGATATTTTTTGTCTTGTACGTCTCCAGCAGCAAACACTCCTGGTTTATTTGTCTTAGTAGACATATGTCATTGGGTGTTTATATATCCTGCATCATCAGTGTCTATCTGCCCATCTAGAAAACCTGTATTTGGTTTGTGTCCTATAGCATAAAACAATCCACCAGCCTCTATCTCCATAGTCTCATCAGTTTCATTATTCCAGATTTTCATCCCTGTCATCATCTGACCATCACCTAGGATTTCTTTTCATTCGTGATGATACAATATCTCGATTTTTGGATTATTTTTGACCCTTTCTTGCATTACTTTGCTTGCTCTCATTTCTTTTCTGACCAGCATAGTTACCTTGCTGGCAAATTTGGTGAGATAGTTTGCTTCTTCTGTAGCTGAGTCGCCTCATCAGATCACGACCAAATGCTTGTCACGAAAAATAGGTAATCCTCCATCACATACAGCACATGCTGAGACACCGTTTTGTCGATAGGTCTCCTCTCCTGGGAGTCCCAGACGCTTGGCTGTGGCGCCAGTAGTGATGATGACTGTCCTAGCCAGATGCACATCATCTCATACGATCACCTTGTGCGGTGTATCTGCCGGATCATCGCTAAACTCTACAGCGTCCACTGTCTTGGTGTGGATAGTAGTACCATTGTGTGTAGACTGCTCTCTCATTTTGAGCATGAGTTCTGGTCCTTGTATATGGAGAAATCCCGGGTAGTTTTCTACCTCAGTAGTGGTGGTGAGCTGTCATCCAGCTGCTACTCCTCCAGCCATCCATCACTCAAACATTACTGGCTCGAGCAGTGCTCTCCCAGCGTATATAGCTGCTGTATGACCTGCAGGTCATGATCAAATTACGATAACATTGTGAATTGTGTCTGACATTTTATTGATTTGGAATAAATAAAAGTGTGATGTATTTAGTTTGCGTTGATCTTATATCATAGTGCCTCAGATCCAAATCTTGATTCAAAATCAACTATTTTGTTGAGCGCTACTCCTAGCTCTTCTATGCTTTTTGTGATACATACACTCTCTTTAGAGAATTTTTCAAAGCCTCACATTGCACCTATCTCAGATATTGAATTTATCATCACAGTATTTTGTTCATCATAGTTTAGTGCATTGTAGGTATAACTAATATTTGTATCTATCATTTTATTATTATGAATTAAATCTCTTTTCTACTTCATCCCAATTTATGATATTCCACCATCCTGCTACATAGTCTGCTCTACGGTTTTGGTATGCTAGGTAGTACGCATGCTCTCGTGCATCTAACCCTAGTAGTGGTGTGTATCCATCCTTAAGAGGCGTCTCCTGAAAACTATATCTCTTGATCATCAGTCCTCAGTCTTGATCTTGACATAAGTATACCCATCCACTCCCAAATAAGCTAAGCGCTTTATTAGTGAATGCTTGTTGGAATGCACCAAAATCACCAAAAGTATCTGCTATCGCAGCGAGCAAATCACCTCACGGTTGTCCTCATCCATCTGGCGAGAGACTGGGTCGGAAGAGCAAATGATTGTAATACCCTCATCCATTGTTGATCACTCCTTGTCTGATATCTGATGGGAGATCATCTGGATGTCTGAGCAACTCCTCTATAGACTTGCCTTCACAGTCAGATCATTCGATCGCAGTATTTAGTTTTTTGGTATATCCTGCGTGGTGTTTGGAGTGATGTATCTCCATAGTGCGAGCATCGATATGTGGCTCGAGTGCATCATAGGTATATGGTAGGTCTGGTAGCTCAAACATAGTATGATAAATAATGATTAAAAGGTAATGATTAATAATTAGTGATATTGACTAGCTATGCAAGGAATGCTATCAAATACTATCTACCATATGTTAGTATATGGTCGACGTATTAGGTTTGGGCAAAAAAATAACAAAAAGAAAAGGGTCTGGACTATTAGCCAGACCCTCTTGTGTTGTTGTCTTCAAAATTTTTACACCATCTCTAGATCTTTATAAAAGATTTAGTGATAATTTCATTTCCCTGTATTAGTCTCAAAAAATATATCGATGAAGTGAGTGAGTATACATCTATTGATGTGTTGTTTTCACCTACTCCTTGCATCAAAATGCTTTTTTGAGAGTCTCGGACTTCATAGAGAAATACTCCATCAAGTCTTACCTGTAACGTATTCATCACTGGATTTGGATATAGTTGAATCATATCTTCTTCCTTTGTATTTTGGTTGGTTTCAACGGTTGCAGTAGTATTATTTTGATGTTCTTGAGTCAGGTTATCATTCTCACCTGTATTCTGACTCATATCACCATATGCTACTGCAACTTCTACCTTATCTATGTACCTGTGGAGGTTCTGTACCACAGGGTCATCATCACCTAGGCTAGTGTGGCTACTGTCCACGTCGCCTATCTTGATACATCGCCAGTCCACTCTCTGATCCTGTGAGGGATCAGTTATGTATACTCTCTCTGCATCACTACTTGTCTCAAAACATCTACAACTACGACTGTTGGGTAGTATTTCGTATACACCTAGGATTAATTTTCTAAGCTCCACGAGATCTCTTCCATCAATCTTACCATCGTTGTTGACATCAGCAGCTATACGTTGCCATTGTTGTAGTGGTTCTACTCCTAGTATATGTCTCTGGATCTTGATAAGATCCAGCGTACTCACTTTATAGAGATACTCACTATCTTTGTATGCTTGGATACGACGATCACTCTCGGTGAGAGTCATCTCATAGTTTCCATCCAGACATAGCTCAGATCTTGACGACATCTCTATTGTCACGTTCTCCATCATCTCAGTCATATCGTGATTGTAGATATTGCCTACAATTTTGGATCCGACTGGAGAGCAGAGATTTTTGCTGTCTGTGATAGTTAGTGTTGCCTGACAGCTAGATCTATTGAGATCGTCATCCCAGGCATATATGATGAGAGTCTGCGGACCCAAATCATCACATGTGAACAATCGCCCAGTCTCATCACGATCTAGAGAAAATGTATACAGCAATGAATCCGTAGCGCCACAGCCATCCATATCCTCTCCAGTGAGACTAAAATCTGAAGCCCAAAACTCTACTCCACTAGGAGACAATAAATCAAGGGTTCGATCATAGCAAATGATAGTAGGTTTGACTCTATCTATCACTGTCACGGTAAATGTAGCGATACTTTTGTATTCACACTGATCTGTTGCGATCAGCGTGACTTTTGTATCACCAATATCAAACCACTTAGGCCCCCATCCTGACTGAATAGGTCCGTCATCGATAGTATGACTAAATGCGATAGAGTGACAATCATTCACAAGCGTAGATCCTGCTATGTTTCCAGCTATATCTATACCATCACAACGATCTGTATATAGTATAGTATCTCTAGGTAGGATCACAAACTTTGGAGCCTCTTCATCCACAAACGTGATAGTTTGAGTCGGTCCCCATGCTTTCCATCCTTTGCGACAGCAATCAATAGCAACAAATGAACGCTTCATCACTGTCGTACATTCTTCCCTCTGTATAGAGATTGTATCTATACTATAGATATAATGACCACATGTTTTGTCTGCATATGGTAGCCCTGCCTCTGCTGGATAGTCCATATCTGGACTATAGCAAGCACTGATAGTGACATCCTCAGGCCAACTAATCTCACGATCATCGCCAAATTGTGGTGATTGTACGAGTATCTGCTGACGACACTGTACGTCATTTCCATAGTTGTCTATAGCTGAGAAGTACTTGATCACCGCAGTGAGGATATCATCGCAGTCATCATTGTATATCTCATGTACAGATATATCAGCGATATAACTATCACAAGTGCTCTGTACGGTAGCCAATCCATATGGATATAACTCCAGTACAGATCCGCATTGTACAGTCACATCTTCTGGGCATTGTATGCTTAGCTTAGGTTGCTCTACCCTCAATACATAATCTACATAATGAAAATTCCAATTGCAATCTTCACCTACTAGGTGATAGATATAATCAGTGTATCCACTATGCATTCGTACTTCTGGAGTATCCCATCCCTTGTATTGTATAAGCTCCTTGCAGCCAAAATCTCCAATAGCCTTTGCATTATCAAATTTGAAGGCAGATGGCTTGTCTGGATGAGTATTACCTACTGGCAACATCACGATCCTGGCATGCTTCGAGCTAAACTCAGATCTAAAAGTGATTACATTTGTCTGCCAATCTCCATACTGAGATGGGTAAATCATAAATGAGTCTTTTTCGATCACTCTTCCTGCTCTGTCTGTCAGAGCAAAAACTACTTTTTCTGGTTGATTTGCATGTATACCTTCGTGTACAAACCAATCTATAGAGAAAGTTTTGATCGTAAACAATCGATCCCACAAAATATCAAAAACTGTCGCACGATCAGAAGTAACATTATTTGAATCTGTTTCAAATAATGATCCAAAAATCCAAGTAGCTAACCCATCTGCATGAGGTATGCATGAATTTTCAAACATTTTACTAAATACGGTAGCTAACATACCTGACTGACTCTGGTCAGCAGGTATAGAATCCATGATTGTAAATGGCTTGCACTCTTCAGTGTCAAACCAAAACAAACATTTGTCGACACCATAATCAATCTCCTGCTCTACCTCTCCTACAAAACTGTAAGGATCGATGTCACAAGCTGAGACTATGGAATCCGGTATTTGTGCATTGCTTATTGCAACGCAAAACAATACTTGCAGCAATGCTGCAAAAAATCTAGTAACCTTCATTTTCAAAATTTTTTAGTTTATGAATTAATAATCATTCTCAGGCTACTGTTTTTGGGACAGAAGCTGGTTGTGTAAATTTTGATTATCAACCTGCAAAACAAAAAAATTCTTTTCCTGTAATTTTAAAGACAACTCTTTAATATAATTATATAAAACAATAAGTCAATAGAAATTTAGTTCGAGATGTTTTATTATTTTTGCCTTTTAGTATACTGGTGAGATGCAATACACACTCCATATCATACGCAAGCCAGTCAAATATCTCCGTCTCAAAATACTAGATGGACACAATGTGCAGGCCATAGCACCTAAGTTGATGTCTAGGAGACAGATACAAAATTTTGTGGAGAAGAAGCAATTTCGGATACACAAACATCTCTCTAAGCAACAACAAGCTAATGCAAATTTTGTGCTAGAAGAAAATCAGATCCTCCTGCATGGTGTGCCATATACACCTATGCATCGCGCCTGACAAGGTACAAAGTATATGGTAGATCACAAAAACAAGCTCATACGATGGTGATATGACCTGATGAATGAAGTAAACACCACTCATCGATACAAAACATATGCAAAAAATACGCTACCTGGACGTCTGACTGTTCTAGCCAGTAAGCATAGTATCGACTACGATAGATGCACCATCAGAGATCAAAAAACCAAGCGATGATCCTGCTCTAGTCGCTGACATATCTGACTCAATCGAAGACTCATCAAAATGCCAGATCGAGTGGCTGACTATGTGATGCTGCACGAGTTGGCGCATCGCACCCATATGAATCATTCGCAGCAGTTTTGGGAGCACTGTACACAGCTATGTCCCAGGACAGCAGATGCGAGAGTGCGGCTCAAGCAGTTTGGGAGTGCATTGCACTAGATATCCAATTAGGACTTGTTATTGACATATACTTTTTTATATATTGATACAATCATTTTTTCATAACAAAAATATAACTATGCCTACACGACCAAAAAAAATAGAAACAGAAAAAAGCAAAGACCAACAATCTTACTTTTGGATATTTCCTGTTGGCTTTATGCTTGTTTTGATTGCGTATGGAATATACTACGTCTCAATCAATGCTCCCAGTTAGGTAGCAAAAGAAACATTATACTCCAATGAATATGATCGTCAGAATTCCTGACGATCATTTTTTTTTGTATCACAAGTATTGACATATAATAATATATCAGTATATATACTGAGACAGTATGCACATTAACAGTTTTTATTCTCTCCCAGGAGGATATTTTGTTAGTGTGATTTTATTTAACTAAACCTAAAAACAGAAAGATAATGGAAATATTAAAAAAAACGATAGGGATTTACACTATCATAGTAAATCAGTACATGGAAAGACTCGATCCAACAAAAAATGATCGTACAGTCGTACATTGGACCACATTTAAATCCAAAAATGGTGATGTATCGTTGCCAATCAATTTTTTGGCTCAATTCCCTGCAATTGAAACAGAAAAAGGTATTAAATATTTTTTGCTAAAACACTGTGCTAGTATTGAATATCTAGCAGATGATGTGTATAAGTTCAGTTTTCCTGGATTGTGTTATCACTCAGGATTGACTGCTCTTTACGAGCATATCAAGCAAAAATACAAGCATGCAGTATTTGGATTAGCTCAGATTGTTGACCGAGATAGTTATCTCGTACCCTTATCTGTAGGAGACCTGCCTCCTTCATATATTGAAAAACGATTAAAATTTAGCCTATGAAAAAGAAATTTAAAATCCTAGTCTTCGTCACTCTCATGATAGCACTCATCACAATACTAACAATTGTGATCAATGGTACCATCAAGGGTGATATAGACTGGCCAAGCTGGAGTCAGATCAAGCAATCTATACTAGATGCTTTTGGATCTCCAGCACATTAACAAACAAAAAATACACCACCTCTGTGATGGATGTCTGGAGGTGGCATTGATTAACAAAATTTAAAAATTTAAGTATGGAGAATTTATTATTTACCTCGCCGACAGAAATTATTGATAGAATTATCAATACTCAAACTCATTTGAGGGATTATGCGATCACCTTTAGATCGTTTTTAGATGGATCTATGAAGGGATTTCATGGAGTCAATTTAAATCCAGCTGAAATGAAACCATTTATGATGATATGCTTTAAGCATGTATCTATAGATGAAGAGGATATTGAGAGAGCATTGGTGATGTACTTGTATATCAACAATAAGATGAGAGTTAATTGCCTAGCAAAAAATCTTAATTCTCCTTCAGTCTCCCTATCAGTTACTGATTACTTTATAGATGCATCAAGATTCTTTGAGTCAGATTTCGTGGCTCAATACCAAAATGCAATAGATATTGATCATATAGTAAAGGAGGATTTGGACGACGAAGGTCTATACGATCAGGTGTTTCAAGAAACTGTTCAGGTGGCGCTAAAGTATCATACTGCTGATCCAAATAAAGGTGTATTTAATTTTGAATACTACCTGGATCTATTGAATGGATACTATGTTTTTGATGAGCTAGATCTTAGAAGCTTGCTTCCAACTTCAACATTTACAGGGAGTAGATCTTGATAATCAACAAGTAATTAAAATTTGCAAAAGCCATAGCAATTCCCGCTATGGCTTTTTTCATTGTTCCACAACTCAATTCCCCTATAATGTGTGAGATTGTAGTCATGTTGCGTCGCACCCTTCGACTCCGCTACACCCCAAGAGTGCTTCCTGCGGGAGTGCTACACTCAGGATGACAGAATTCTCTTGTATTTATTCCTTGAGTCTGACCTACATATGGCGATCACTGATCGCCGCTACTTGATATATCATTCTCTACTCTCTATTCTTTTCTCTCTTCTCTTTTTTCTCACTTATGAATTACACCCAATACACCCAATGAACCAAAAATATCTTCCTGGTCGATATGACGCGTGAGCTGACCAGACCTTTTTCGGAACTCGCCACCAAGGGCATCGCCAAGTATCTTGCTGAAGGTAAAAAAATCCTCATCATCAATAATAAAAAATGACGATCTAGCTGAGTGATGTGTCATGACTGCGGTCATATCCCACACTGTACGCATTGTGATATCTCTATTGCTTGGCATCAGGATGTGCATCAGGAGTTGTTTGGTATATGTCATATATGCAAGACGCACTATACGCTAGATACTAGATGTGCTGAGTGCGACAGCGAGGATATCGCGCTATATGGTATCGGCAATCAGCAGCTCACCGACCATATACAGACCCAGCGAGATCAGACTCCTCTCCTCATCCAGTCCAATCTCGCCAACTCTCCTACTAAGATCAAAAAACTCCAACAAACCATACAAGACAAAAATCCCGCTATCATATTGGGTACAGCACTCCTGAGCGTACCGATCCAGTGATGGACGCCTGATCTGATACTGGTCGTGTCAGCGGATCTCTGACTTCATTCTCCACACTATGCCGCGAGTTGGCACAACTTTTGTTTTCTCAGTGATATTATCTCTTATCAGAGCTGTGAGCAGATGATACTGCAGTCGTATCAGCCAGAGCATAGGTCGATCCACTATGCCTGCAAGGGTGATGTGGAGAGTATGCAGAGTGAAGAGCTAGCGCAGAGACAGGAGATGCAGTATCCGCCAGTCACGCAGATGTGTGTATTGTTGCACAAGCACGAGATCGAGGAGAGACTCTATACCAGTACACACAAGCTGTATCAAGAGCTGCTCTATCTCCGTGATCAGTACGAGATGGATGATCTGGAGATATATGCTACCCCGCCGATGATCTACAAGATGTATGGCAAGTATAGATATCATATCATCCTGAAAGGATCGAGACTGAGACAGTTTTTGGATATTGCGTATTCCAAGCTCAAGATACATACCAGAGGATTTAAGGTGGATCGGGAACCGAAGGGGGTGTAAGTTGAGCTTGATTATGTGAGAGTTATTATTAATCTCCTTTTACCACAACGCGGCCTATAACCGTATGCTCGCACCAATACATATAAATTGCTTTTTCATATATTGAGGTGCGAGCATTTTAAACAAAAACTAATGGAAGTTGTTCTATAATGATCGGAATCCCGATTATCTATTTAGGATAACGGGGTTCCTTTTTAAAAAAAAGAGTTTTGGTTATTAAAATGAATTAGAGGCGATTGTTATGCAATCACCTCTTTTTTGTTGCAAAAAATAATACACAGCTTGTATCTGTATGTGAGAAGTTTACAGTGTTTGTGTTATTGATAGATATAATTTTACTTATAGCTTACAGCTAATAGCTTAACGATCTATGTCCAAACTCATCATACACGGAGGCAAGCCACTCACTGGTACTACCTCCCCCGTACCAAATAAGAATAGTATTATTAAGCTCATACCTGCTGCAGTACTTACTGATGAGGATGTGATCATACGCAATGTGCCAGGCACGAGTGATGTCAAATATATGCTAGAGATATTTCAACAATTGGGATGATCGGCTACTCGACTGGATGATAGCTCTATCCAGCTCAATGCATCTGGTATGGATAGTCATATCATCGATCCTGTATTATCTCAAAAAATGAAAGCATCAGTGATGTACTCTGGACCATTGCTAGCGCGTTTTGGTAGAGTGTCTATGCCGCTCCCACAGTGATGCAAGCTGGGTACTCGTCCGATGGATACATTTATAGAAAACATGCAGAGGATGTGATGTGAGTATGATGTAGAGTCTACCACCTATGACATAGTGTGTAAGTGATGACTCACCGGGACTCAGATCACTCAGCGATTTCCTTCTGTGACTGCTACAGAAAACCTCATCCTGATGGCTGTGACCGCTATCGGCGAGACTATCATACAAAACGCCGCATGCGAACCCCATGTCCAAGACCTATGCAATATGCTCGTGAGTATGTGAGCAGATATCCAAGGCATCTGATCCAATAGACTCCTCATACGCGGTGTAGTTACCCTCTCTGGTACGACTCATACGGTGATATCAGATCATCTGGATGTAGCGTGACTCATCACCGCTACTGTGATGACTGGTGGCCAGATCACTATCACAGATGCTATAGTAGACCATATGGATCTCACACTCCAGGCGATGCGCAAGCTCGGTATACAGATACAGGTAGACCGTACATCAGACACCATCACCGTACCTACCCAATCCACACCCAAAATCTCCAAAACCATCAAATGAGATATCCTAGAACTCTCTGCAGGTGCCTGGCCACTGCTCCCTATGGATCTGATGCCAGTGCTACTCGTGCTAGCTCTGCACTGCGAGTGAAGCGCCATGATCACCAATAGCTACTACTCTTCACAATTTTTCTTTGTCCAAGAACTAGCAAAAATGAAAGCTAGAACCGTGATGGCCGATCCTCACAGGATCATTACTTTTGGTCCTACGACTTGGAAGGCTGCTGATATGCTGTGTGGAGACATCATCCAGTCTAGCTATGGTATGCTGATGGCATGTCTGGCTGCAGATGGCACCAGTACGCTCAATGCTATTACTCCTCTATTCCGTAGATTCCCCAACTTTGTAGATGAGTTTAACAAGCTGGGTTGTAGTTTGGAATTGGTGGATTAGGTTCTTTAAAATTTAAAAAATAGCAATGAATATATGAGTTATATTTTGATCACGTAGTCCAGAGCATGATGTATCTATCACGAGTTGATATGCTATCATGCAAGCTATACTCAAGAATACAAAACATAAAGTTATTCCATTATACATATCCCGTGAAGGTATTTGGCTATATGATGATGACTTGAGTGATATAAAAAACTTCAAATGATTAAAGCTTGATAAGCAGACCTTTTTTTATGATTTTAAGAAGAAAGAAGATTGAGTATATATTCAGGCTTCCAAATGATTATTATGAAGTAAAGATGTCAAAATTGATTGTTTGCGAAATACCTGCCATTGAGAAAATTGAGAAGACTGAATAGTGAGCTGATTTTCTCGTTTATTAAATCTTCCTATTGTATCTACATGAACGCTTGCAGAATCTATGAGTATAGATAAAGAAATTATGAAGAAGATATTTGGGTTTCATGATCTTCCACTAGCACCATATTTATGTTTTGATAAATTTGATAAAACAGACTCAATTATCGAGCAATTGAATAATAGACTTAATTATCCTGTATTTGTAAAGCCGAATAGTTTGTGATCCTCTATTGGTGTCAGTAAGTGTGAAAATGAAAATGAATTGACTACTGCTATAGATGTCGCCTTTCACTACGATGATAGAGTTATGATTGAACAGGCTGTAGAAAATCTACAAGAGCTGAATTGCTCTATATTAGAAAAAGATTGAGAATTACTTGCTAGTGAGGTTGAAGAACCAAGTACTCATGACTCTTTCCTTACTTTTGAAGAAAAATACACATCTGACAGTTGATCTACTATGAAATGAGCTAAGTGAAAGGTGAATATTCCTGCTGATATATCTGGAGAACTGAGACAGACTATACATGATTATGTGAAGACTATTTATAAATGATTTAAAATGAAGTGATGAGCCCCAAGGATAGATTTCCTATACGATAAAGTTCAATCAAAATTATATGTAAATGAGGTTAATGTTACTCCCTGATCGTTGCAAATGCATTTATGGAAACATTCAGGTCGAAGTATTGTTGATTTAATACAAACTTTGATTGATACAGCTATATCTCACCATCGCAATTCTCAAAAAACTATTTGATTCAACTCATCTATTATAGAACACACTATTGATTATTTAGAAAAAAATGAAATCTCGTAAAATAATTGTAGAGTGAATAGCAACAAACTATATCTCTTCAGATAGCCTTGATTGAGAGGTTTTTGTGTTATTGCATGGTCGATGAGATTCATCAAAGACCTACGTCTCTATCATGAAAAAGCTTGATGAAGATTGAATTTCATATATCGCACCTGATTTTCCTTGATTTTGATCTACAGAACCACCTTTAGATTTAAATCGACATGTAGAGGATTATGCACAGTGGTTAGATCTTTTCTTGAAAAAAATGTGACTTACTAAATCCAATATTTTGATTGGACATTCCTTTGGGTGTAGAGTGATACTAAAATGACTATATAGCAGTAAACTAACTGCAAATAATATTGTTCTAATCTCGGCATGAGGCATTCAAGATCAAGTAAATTCTACTTGATATCTGAAAATCTGAAAGAAAATACTACAATGATTGTGAATGTGAGGTGTTGTTTCTTATTTACAGAGCAAAATAAGGTCAGATGATTATATAAATGCTGGCAACTTAGAGCAGATTTTTCTCAATACAATCTCAGAAGATCTACAATATACTTTTGAGCACGTATCAGCTAAAACCCTATTGATATGGTGAGATAAGGATCAGTCTACACCGTTAAGTCATGCAGAAATTTTTAACACTTGAATTCACAATAGTGATTTACAAATTTTTCCTTGATGAACTCATTTTGTGCATCAAGAATTTTCACATGAAGTTTATCAGTTAATAAAACAATTTGCTTATGAGTAGACTAAAAGAAATTCGACTATGACTTCGACTATGACTACAATTATCCTTGTATCGTCTTTGAGATTTTTTAAAACTCATATATTTAGATTGATTTTTGTTTCGCAGAAATCTCAGACAGTCAGTAGATCGAACTCTCAAAATTAAATTGATAGCTCTTATCAGCTCTATTGGTTTTATTTTATTTGCATTTCTAGTTACACAAGTATCAGTTTTGTTGATTCTTCCATTGATTTTTGCTATACCATTGCTGATTTCAATGATTGTTGTTGTATTGCACCCAGTGGATATCTTTTTGAAAAAAAGAAAAATTTTGCAAGCTCAGCACAAACTCAGAAAGTATAATATTATTGTGATATGAATTACTTGAAGCTACTGAAAAACATCAATGAAAAATATGTTGGCACATGTTTTATGAAAGAAATCAAAAGTATTAGTAACTGATTGAAATAAAAATACTCCTTTATGAATAAGTGATCTTATACTTTCATCTGATTTGCAGGATATAGATATTTTTGTTGTTGAGATGTGAGCGTTTTATCCTTGAGATATACATGAGCTTTGTGATATCGTAAGACCTTCTATTTGAATTATTACTTGAATTACAGAACAGCATTTGGAGAGGTTTTGATCTTTAGAAAAAATAGCTCATACAAAACGAGAGCTATCAGATTTCGTGCTTGATAATTGATGATCGATGTATGTGAATATCACAGATTATCAGACGCAAGATATTTTGGAGAAGATATGAGTTGATTTAACAGCTTGTCATTTAGTCAATTCTCCTAACTACTCTTATATAGAAAATTTCTGATGAATTAGACTTGATGTGTGAGATAGGACTTTCAATATTCCTCTCCTGGGATGATACAATGCTGTGTATGCCTATATCACATCTTTGATTGCAAAAAAATGGATGAATAATCAGAACATACAAAGACAATTGGAGATTCTGCAACACACAAAACATAGGCTTGAATTGATAAGAAATGATATTTCTTGAGTAACTATCATAGATGATTCATACAATTGAAATCGTGCCTGATTCTTGGAAACAGCAAAATTGATTAAATCTCAATCTGTCTTGTGAAAGAAAATATTGCTAACTCCTTGAATTGTTGAGTTATGAGATGAGTCTAAAAAAATCCATGAGGAGATTGCTGATTGCATATACAATTCATATGATTTGTATATGCTTATCAATACTAAGTGAGCAAGCTACATGCGTAACGCATTAGAGAAAAAATGAATTAATTCAAATAGTATCATAACTTATGAGACGGCTACTGAGGCACATAATTCTTTGTGATGAATGCTTAATAGTTGAGATGTCGTAGTCTTTCAAAATGACGCAACGGATAATTATTCATAATCTGTACTACATGCTCACTCCCCTCAAGCACTTATTCCAACCCAAACTTAAATCCTTGAATACGATCTCGATCGATCATAAGGCGATTTTTCACAATCTACAGGTGATGCAGGAGCTGCAGCCTCACTGTGAGATACGACCAGTCCTCAAGTCCAATGCCTATGGTCACGGACTGGAGCTGGTGTCCAAGATACTGAGACATAGCGATATACGCTATATATGTGTGGATAGTATACCTGAGTATCAGGTGGTACGCAAGCACGCCCGCAAGCCATCTCTCCTGATATGAGAGACCCTCCCCGCCAATTACAAGTATCTGGATCCCAAACGAGCAACCATATGTGTATACAATACAGCTACCCTCCAAGCCCTTATAGATACCAAAAAAAAGCGAAAGATACATCTATTTTTGAATACGGGGATGAATCGTGAAGGTATCCAGCTGCACGATTTGTGATGATTTTTGGAATTATTGCATTGATCTCGTATAGAATTGGAATGAGTGATGTCGCATCTGGCCAATGCGGATGAGCTGGATAGTAGTATGTGTGATACACAGATAGCCAACTTCAAACAAATGGACGCACTGATCTCCCAATATGGCTATACACCACGCTACAAGCATATCCAAAACTCAGCAGGTATCGCAAAAATAAGCGACCCTCATTTCAATGCATGTAGATCAGGACTTGCTTGCTACGGGTACTCGCCATTGTGAGTGGATGACCCATATACTCAGAGATATGCAGATCTGAGACCAGCGCTCCAGGTCAGCTCTACCATAGTAGCACTCCAGAGGATCAGCCAGTGAGATATAGTGAGCTATGGTGGTAGATTTGTCGCACCGCAGGATATGGTGGTAGCGACGATACCGTTTGGGTATACGGAGGGGCTGAGTAGGTCTCTGAGAGATCAGCGATCGGTAAGTCGAGGAGACCAGCAACTCCCCGTCCTAGGTACCATATGTATGAATCTCTGCATTATCGATGTGACTGGTACGGATATCAAGATATGAGATACCGTACAAGTCATCTCATCAGATCCTCAAGCTGACAATTCTATCTTATCTTTTGCCACCAAATCAGGCACTATACCATATGAGGTACTGGTCAATCTGGATACCAAGGCGAGGAGGATTGTTGTATAAAATGAATTTTATTACTATGTATTATTATGTCTTTCATCACCAAAACCCTCAACTGAATCACGACCGTATTTGCTCCGATGGAGTGAGCCAACTCTACTACCATACAAGTGCTCGTCAAGGCGGGAAGTATCTATGAGACACGCGATACCAATGGTCTGTCTCACTTCTTGGAACATATGTTTTTCAAATGAGGTGTGAGATATCCTACCCCGAGAGCTGTTGCCGAGACGTTGGATAGTTTTTGAGCTGATTACAATGCATTTACTGGCAATGAGTATGCTGGGTACTATATCAAATGTGCTCCCAAATATTTCAACCAAGCACTGGATGTGCTGTCTGATATGCTGACCAATGCTGCGTTTCCGCTCGATGAGATCGAAACCGAAAAGTGAGTAGTCCTGCAAGAAATTGCAATGTACGAAGACAATCCTCAGCAACTTGCCTGGACCAAGCAAAACGAACGATATAATGGTGACAATCCCTATGGTCGACCGATTATCTGACCAGCGAGCAATGTGCAGTGATTTACTCAGGAAAATCTCAAGGAGCATCACCGTGCCCTCTATACCAAGGACAATCTCGTAATCATAGTAGCAGGCAATATAGCCAATCAAGCAGAAAGTGAGGAGCAAATCGCTGAGCTATTCTGATCACTACCAGATGCCAAGACCACGCCAGATCCGATCTATCCCGATCACAAACCGTCCGAGCGTAGCAACAAGTATATCAAAGAGACGCAACAAAATCATCTCATCATCTCTGCTCCGTGATTTTCCAATCATAGTGAGGAGAGATTTGCTGCCAAGATACTGGCCAAAGTGCTAGGTGGAGGTATGTCGTCGAGATTGTTTCAACGTATCAGGGAGCAGAGATGACTGTGCTACTATATATGAGGAGCACATAGTCCAGCTGATGGTGATGGTGATTTTTATATCTATGCTGGTATGGATAAGAATAACTGGGATGAAGGTCTCGGAGCTATACATACAGAACTAGAAAAAATCGCTAGTGGTGATGTGACAGAAGAAGAATATGTAAAAGCACTAGGCAATATAAGATGATCTACACAGATGGGTATCGAGACATCAGATCAGATGGCGGACTTTTTGTGATATCAACAGTTGTTTAAGGGAAAGGTAAGATCACTAGATGAGGTGCTAGTAGACTATGAGTCAGTCACCCTGGATCAAGTAAATGCACTGTGAAAAAAACTTAGTCAAGAGAGTCTGTGGACGTATTGGATGGAGTAATAAGTTTGTGCTGCTTAAATCTTGAAATCTTGCTGTATAATGTAGAGGACTTCAACTCTGTATCAAATTTTTTATTTACATATGATGTGATCTTTACTCGTCTCTCTTTACGCTTCAGTTTTCATATATCCTGATATCACTCTCACATGCTCGAATAATTATTTTCTTGTAGTTTAAGTATTTCTTCAAAAATTATTTTATTAATATTTTGCTCTCTTAGTATTCATTCTAACTTCTTAAGGAGAATTTTCTTCTCCTCTATACATATTTTAAATGATCTATTTTGTTGCCAGATATTTTCACTAATTTTCTCCCGTTTTGTCACACATTTATCTCGATTTTTCGTATTATTTTGCACCAATTTTGGATAGTGTTGCGCTAGAGTCCTAACTAGATCAATATTTTTCCATTGTATGATTACTGATTTTTCTCATACTGATTTCATATAAAATAAATCTATGATTTGATCTGCCGTACGGCCAGTATACCTACTCCTTTTTTGATATTCTTGTATACTGCACTCTATGATTTTTACACTTTCATATTTATCTTTTTTGAGAGTCAGTGACAATCTTGCATTATACGCTTCTCCCAAAGATTTAGTCCCAAATCTAAAATCTGCTTGAGAATGAGAATTTCTATTGGATGGACTAACTCAGAAATTTCTAGATCAGTAATTTTCTCAAGCCATATGTGGATATTATTGACAAAAAATATAATATACTAACAATATCTTTTTTTGCAAGAGAAAAGACCCGCACAAAAATGTGCAGGTCTCTCGATTTGTCTCTTTTTTCAATTACTAATCGTAAAGATTAGATTATTGATCCATGGTATATAACCACGGAAAGAGTTTTTGCTTTTATCCAGCTAAATCCTCTACTAGCTTGGATATTTGGTTTAGTCTATCTGCATCCAATGAATAGTAGATAAACTTCCCCTGTCTCTCTGTAAGTACCACGCCTGCTCTCCTGAGGATCGCAAGGTGCTGTGACGCGACAGACTGTTCTAATCGTAACTTAATATAAATATCTGTCACGGTCATCGTCTGGTTGTTTTCCAGCAGATCTATGATACGCTGACGCAACTTGTGGTTGACTGCTCGGAGTACGAGGACTGCTTTGCGCAGATCAGCGTAGTCGAGCTGGATTTCACTACCACCCTTTTTTAGGGTGACGGTTTCATTCTTTTTGTTTCTCATGCTTTCATATTTTGGATGAAAGAAGAGAGTTTTGCTTCATCGAAGGTGTAGACCTGCTTTTGTTTGTGTGCGATACCTACATCCACAAAGAAGTTGAGATACTTTGATGCCCTACTAGATCTTACATGTAGATAGTCTACAAGTTTGTTTCTAGTAATTCTTGGTTTATCTTGTTTTTTGACAAACCGTGCTGTTGCATCAATAACAGGCAACTCCCTAAGTATAGGATACTCACTGAGCTGCTGCAAATGGACAGCTAATACGCTTTCGGTCATTTGACCGTCTTTAAAATCACTCATTTTTTGATTTTTTATTTCACTATCATGTATGAGTTGATATGATAGTGATCAGTGAAAGCTAGATCATCTAGAGGTATCAGACTCTAGAGGTCTACTGGTACCACCCAGTCCGCTCCAATACGGAGTAGCCCATCTATCTTCTTTTTGTGTTTATGACAGAGCTTGATTGGGTATGTCTCAAGATGCTCAAAAATAAAAAGAAGAGTACGTTTGGTTTGATAGAAAGAGCGTGTTCACAATATACTTGTGAGGTTTGCCACTCTTGCGTATTGCTGTACAAGCATATCCAACGTTTTGGATACGATATACGTCTATCTGGTGTTTTGTTAAAAATTACCCAACACCTCAATATACTAAATAAAATAGATATGTCAAGTCTACTTTCAGGTATATGTCTAGAGCTGATTGCAAGGCTGTACGATTTTCGTATATTTTTGTTATTGTATTGTTGTCAGCTACTAGCTACTAGCTACTAGCTCTTTATACTATATATACTTATGGCTAGAACCAACAAACGCGGTATCGCGGCAAAAAAAGCACAGATCCAGAAACAAGCAAATCGTACCAAAGGTCTGCAGAGGTTTACGTATCCCAAAAGGAAGCTTAGCCTAGAGGATGCAAAACAAGCTGGCGTGGTGTGAGTGCAGACCAATCCTGACGGTCACGACTACAACCGATTTCTCAAGGGTCGCAAGATCTGCTGGGAGACGAGACTCAGGATAGATCCTGATGGATACAGATATATCAAGACGCCTAGTGGGGGGTCAGATTTTGTGGAAGTACCTGTGAGCGGCTGGCTACGCAAGAGATTGGCCAAGAATACGAGATCATAAAAAAACAGCCTCGATCGTTATCGAGACTGTTGGGGAAGGAATTAGAATTTGCAGGCACACTTTGTGTGCTTTTTTTGAATAAGAGTGGGGAGTCAGATCTTTGATGTTTGCAAAATAGAAGAAAACAATAAAATTTTGACGAAATCATTATTTTGCTGTTATGATCTGAGATATGACATTTACCCGTTGGATATATATATCAAAATACGAGGTGTATGCAAGATTGATCATAAACAAAAAGCCCAACCGAAATCGGTCGGGCTTTTTTGGTTTCAAAATTAGAGCAATCTAAATACAGATCGCCGACCACTCCTATGCTCTCGTGAGCAATGGGAGTGGGTACTCTAGTCTCACTCCGAGTTCGCTTCTAGATACTTTGTCTTGTAGACTACGATATCTAGCAGCAAACAACTTGATGCTCCAGTGCTTTTGATATCCAATCTCAAACCTCGCTCCAGCATATACAAGTATATTGCTATGGGTGTAGGTCGATATTGGATTGCCAGGCTCATCAGCTCTGAGTAGTGGTAGCGTGACATCAAACTTCTCTCTATCTATACCACCACGTCTGAGATGTGTATGAGCATATAGCTCAGGTACTATGCCTATCGAGAGATGATCCCAATACGTCTCTACTCTATATCCAGCTCTAGCATAGACCTGGATTTTTCTAAGTGCCAATGTATTGATAAATCCCGCGTGAGCATCAAAATCCAAGCTCGGATCCATCTGCACACCTAGACTTCCCTCAAATCCCTCACGATAACAAACACCAAAAATATTGAATGTTTGTCGGTCGGTCGGTTCCCTGTACGTTAGTTCACCAAACAAGGTGTTCCAACTATTGTTGAGAAATGGGTATCCATCTCCAGACATCATCACTCGTTTGACTCCACCAGAGACAAACAATGAATTGTTTAGCAATCCAAGATTCTGTACTATGCAAGATTTGGGTATAGTGTCTGGCTTGGGTGGCTCAAGTGTATAGTGATAGGTCACTGGACAGTCACCAGTAGTATCTACCACTGTGGCAGATGATGTATGTATGCTGCCATACATATCTGCGTAGCTGGTGCCCACTATAGGTACATCCACTGGATATGCTTTGACAAACAACGTATCCTGACCACGAAACTCATAGACGCCATTCTTTTTGTCTATTAGTTGTAGTTCAGGTTTGCCGCCTCGATATGTACCTAGATACTCAAATACATCATCAGGACTCTCTAGACAAATAATTTCTTTGTCTGGGTATGATCCTTTGATGCTTCCTTTGGCATACACGGTATTTGTAGATCTTTGTATTTCTACTCGTCTTACTTCATCGCCGCAAGAGTTTCGATATACCTGATACTCTCTAGGATCGTATATCTCTCCTAGAGACTCAAATACTGTGCTTGGATCCTTGTATTCACTACCATCTGGTATACAACCACTAGTAGTGGTTGTAGTAGTTCTCGCAACACCAGTGGATCTAGCATTGCATGTCTGTACTTGCTTGTCGTGTAGACCTGAGGTGCAACCGTATACATCGGCTATTAGCGCACCTAGTAGTCCTACATTGTGTATATCAGTCCTGGACGGTACCACTTCTACGATTTCACCATTTTTTTGGCGAGTAAGTACAGTCTTGGTCTGTTTGGTACTACTATGGTCTTCACTACAATACACGTACTGCACTGGATCTCTCAACTGTCTATGAGTCAGTCCAGCATCTACCAAAAACTGCTCTGCCATCTTATCAGTGATGAGATTGCGACTGTAGGTCTGATCTCCACATCGTGGAGGAAACCATTTCATATCGATCTGATTCCAGCAGGTGGATGTCCCATTTTTGAAACAACCCTCTACTCCATCACCATACTGGTATGGCTGATCTAGTTGTACTCCCGCGGGTCGTGTCTGACCCAGAGCTGTCTGTAGTCCGCACCATAGCAAACCAACAGACAAAAATAGTATTTTTTTCATATAATATATTTTTGTTATAAAGTAAGGCACCCACGTGAAAATCACGGGGCGCCTTGGGTTAAGTTAATTTAATTATTTACAATCGCTACCGGGATGGTCTTACCTCCTCCTTTGAGAAAATATATACCATTTGGTAATCCTGTAGTGTCTAGTCGATAAGTCCCGGACCCATTGGTTACGGTCACATCAAAACTAAAGTTACTCAATACAACTCCCATCTGATTTACTAGCTGAAAATCAAGTATATCATTACCTTGATTGAATACATATCCAGTCACAAATACATCAATAAAGCCAAGTCCAGTAGCTGCTTGTATAGAGTTTTCGCACCAGATATCATAATCTGGTAGATCGTCTATGACACAGCTACTAGATGGCGGCAATGTGATCTGCATATTGTAGATCCTTACATTTGTTGGCATACCTTGACCTCTTGCGTTTTCGGCAAGTCCGGTGATGGTATACGGCACAGGCTCAGATCCATCAAGTGTATGGTTTTTGAGTATATACCTACCTTGCTCATCGAGCAAGATATCTCCATCCTCATCGTACTGTACTGTCTGAAAATCTACAACACTACCTGGAGGTAGATTGAGCACTTCCAGCTTGCTGATCTTGCCGTTGCCGTGATTTGTAGTGATCACCTGTATAGCATCTCTGACTGCTTGCGCATCAGAGGTGATCGTTGCAGTGTAGCTCTGAGAGCATACCGTCCCATCAGGGTAGGTCTGCTCTACTCGTATATTGAGTTCTTGAGCACTCAATGCATCCACACTCACATCATCAAATCCAACTAATGCGTTATTGATATATATAGCTAGATTGGTCCCAGAGGTAGCTGTTACGCTGACTCCTCCGTTGCCATCACCACACACATCAGGTCTTGGAGTGATCACTGCACTAGGCAGCGATCTCACTGGTACTGACACTGTCTGACTACTGGTACATCCACTGATAGGATCAGTGATACGTACGGTATATAGTCCAGTGCTTGTTGCACTCAACTCACTCTGTGTGCTCACGATGTTGCCATTTAGCAACCATTCTATACTCACTCCAGTATTCCACACCTGTACAGTACTCATACCGCAAATAGTCTGGTCTACTAGTGAGAGATTGATACTAGGTCCATCTGGAGCCTCATCAATCACAAAAGTAAACGGTCCTGACTCACATCCATTCATCTCTAGATAGTAGTAGTGAGATCCTGACGCGAGTCCTGTATGATCTGTGCCGACATACTGCCCTCCATCTATCGTGACTACTGCATCAGTCTGTATAGATACAGCTGACTCTATAGTACACGTAGGCTGGGTCACTAGTATCTCTGGCTCAGTCAGTTCTTGTGTCACTGGATACACAAACGTCTGAGACGATTGTTCTCCGCACACATTGATCACTTCCACTGTGACATTAAGATTGTTTCCGATCTGCTCTGATGAGACAAACTGATTTTGAATCTCAATATTACTTAAGACCTCATAATCAATCCACTCATCAAACTCTGACTGAAATGCAACAACCTCACAAAATGGGATAGTGTCTGTATTGCCCACCTGATCGATACTAATCTGCCAGTTGCCTAGCGTCTGATCGATCGTAGCCAAAGTAGTTATGAGACAGCCATCACTATTTGTGAGTAGTACAGTATAGTCGCCAGTAGTCAGTCCTGAGACTGATATACTACCACTAGTGCTTGCGCTACTAGCTACGACTCCATCTGTATCACTTACAGTCATGATAGTAGTACCATCAGTCTGTCCTGTATAGGTGATACTGATAGTACCGTTGTCTGTGTTGCAGTCGGCAGATGTAGATGTCTGACTGATCACAGACAGGCCATCCTCCTCTGGCACCACAAACTCTACATACTCGATACATCCGTTCGCATCCTCTATTTTTACAAATTTTTTGCCTGGATTTAGATTGATCGCAAGCGGTCCGATGTTGCCATTGGAGTATTCGTAAGTATAGGGTGCTGTACCTCCAGATGTGCTCGTGATGATTGCAGTACCTAGGGTATTGCATATCACAGGAGTGACATCTAGCTGTACGGATATATTGCTGGCACATGGATCTATGACTACATCACCTACACATACACAATTTACATATGTATCGTTGGTAGTATTAACATTGCCATCATCACATGCAGTGCCTATCAATGCATCATCAAAGTTGGGACACTGATCATTAGCATCACATACTCCGTCGTTGTCTGAGTCTTGAAAGACCCCTACACAATTGCAGTTGACGTCTATGACATCGTTTGTGGTACATGCAAGTCCGTCATCACAAGGAAAACCGACACTGCATCCTGTATCACACATGTCGCCGATTCCATCTCCATCTGTATCGATTTGAGTAGGGTTTGCTGTGTTTGGACAATTGTCCAATGCGTCGCATACGCCATCATTGTCGATATCTGGAGCTGGAGTACCTGCACAATTACAATTGACGTCATAGACATCGTTTGTTGTGCAAGGATTGTTGTCATTGCACGACTGACCTGTAAGGGTGCAGCCTGTACTGCAGTTGCAATCATCTCTGGTAATCCACACATTAAATGTAGATCCATTTGGATGACCTGTGTAGATCAGTGTGTCGTACTTGATACACCCATCTATTCCTGATCTAACGATAGAAGATGTTGGATAGTTAATATCATTGCAGTTATTTCTTATTTTGACCAAAGAGTCATAATAGGATCTAATCTGCATAAATGTACTATCAGTACAAAAATACACAGGATGCGTATTGCTTACACCGTAGTATAAGATATCAGTGCTTTGACATGGTTCATCAATATCACAATCATCTGGATATTGATCTCCATCATTCCAATAAATAAAGTCATCACACATAAAGTGGCATAACTCTATTTTTTCAACTATTGGCCCATTTGTTGTACATCTTCTATATGTAATAGAATATGTATCACCCTGCAAGTTGTTGTATACCGCAGGCTCTACGTACTGCACATCTTGTACAACAAACTCTGATTCTATATCAAAATCAGCGTTTGTAACTTGATATCCAGTACTTGTAAATAAATGCAGTATAGGTCCTTGCGGAGATGGTCCCGGTCGACAATTGTCACAACTCGGACTCACACTATCAGGATAATCACCCAAACCATAGACGGTAATTGGTATATCCACATCAAGATTAGTGCCATTGGGATGAGTCCCTCTGATACATATCACAAATCCAAACGATGGTCCATAATTGATCCAACCGTTATTTTCTGATGCTTCAATGTTGTTATTCCATATTCCAGTAGCCAACACAAACGGATTGTGTTGCATCAAGTCTAATACAGTGTTTTCATTCACTTGTATTTCACATTTTGTGACTACAGGACCATTGTTGATCCATCTGACTTCATAGCGAAATGATTGGCCATCAAATCTCGTATCACCAGGACCAAAATCATTTGCTGGTCTCCAGTCATGATAAAAATTTGCATCGCCTCCCACTCTGCCACATGCGCGATCTATCCAAGGATAGCCTCTGTATGTGATAACATTGCTTTGATCTCCCACTACTGGGTGATCTTTAAAAGTTTTCTCACTTGGAAAAGGAGATAACTGTACTTGAGCGTTCACCTGCTCGCAAAATATTGATAAGACTGCACATGTGATAATGCAGAATATAGTATGTGTTATCTTCATTACATATTTTTTTTGAAGATGAGATAATATCGCAAGTGCAGGCTTGCTGGATTCTAAGTATCTACCAATCATCGTTATGATTGATATGTTTCTTCTCTCATCGGACCTGCATCCGATGAGATGGTATATCTTGGAGCTTCCAAATAGCAACCAACAACTTTATGCTAGGTATTTGGAAACGAATTACGAATTTTTCGAAAACAAAAAAACAAAAGAATTGAAACAAATCGGACAAAATCAATTGTCTTCTTTTTTCTTTTGAGATCTATGATGTTAATGTTCAGGATATAGGCACTCATTGCCTCTATGCGTCTCTTATATATAGATTTTTTGTTTACCTAAGTTTTATACATATTTTACACCAAAAAGCAATACCAATATACAATATTACGATTTGTCAATTACTTTTGTTTTTTTGACTCAGTGCGACTTTAAGTTTGGCTTCACATCACTACTTTAGATGGTATACAAAACCTTATACTTTCAACTTTTAACCTTCAACTACACAAAATGCATAGAACTCATACCTGCGGAGAGCTCCGCGCGACACATACTGGCGAGACGGTGACACTCTCTGGACGAGTAGATGATATCAGAGATATGTGAGGACTAACATTCGTCACACTCAGGGATAGATATGGGGTGACGCAGGTACAGCTCACCGAGTCGGCAGATATCAAACCAGAATACTGTATCAAGATCACAGGTACGGTGACAGCCAGACCCGATGGTCAGACCAACAGCGATATGCCTACAGGTGAGATCGAACTGATCGCTGATGCTGTAGAAATATTGAATACCTGCAAGGAGCTCCCCTTCCCGATCAGAGACGAACATGGATCCAGCGAGGAGATACGCTTCAAGCATAGATTTTTGGATCTTCGTAGATCGCCTGTCCTGTCCAATATAGAATTTAGAGCAAAAATGAATCACTTCACGAGAAATCGATTTGTGGACGCTGATTTTCTCGAGGTACAGACGCCGATCTTTACGGTATCATCACCTGAGTGAGCGAGAGACTATCTGATACCTAGCAGGGTAAATCCTGGGAAGTTTTATGCCCTACCCCAAGCGCCACAGCAGTACAAGCAACTCCTGATGGTGGGATGAGTGGATAAGTATTTTCAGATAGCGCCGTGTTTTCGTGATGAGGATCCACGTGCGGATAGACATAGTTGTGAGTTTTATCAGGTGGATGCGGAGATGAGCTTCGTGGAGCAGGATGATGTGTTTGCTATCGCCGAGGCATATGCTAGCCAGCTAGTAGCTGAGCTCGTCCCACACAAATCCATTACCGTCAATTTTGCTCAGATACCATATGCTGAAGCGATGGAATTGTATGGGTGCGACAAGCCAGATTTGAGATTTGGGATGTTGTTGATGGATGTGACCAAGCTACTCAATGGTGGAGCGATCAACTTCATGGCAGACAAGCCATGTATCAAGTGTATCAAACTCGACGCAGCATATACCGCAGAAGTAAGTAGAAAAGTAGTATGATCACGAGAAGACATAGCCAAGCAAGCTGGTGCGGGATGACTCCCACGAGTCAAGCGATGAGACGAGCTAGGTGGCTCTATCGGCAAACTCATAGATACAGATACCAAAAATACCCTCCAAGAAGCTACGGATGCGGCAGACGGTGATATACTGCTGTTTGCGATCTGATCACACGAGGAAGTCTCCAAGGTATTGAACAAACTTAGACTCCACCTCAGAGACGAATACAACTTGGCAGACAACAATGAATTAGCGTTTTGTTGGATCACAGACTTTCCGTTTTATGAGCTCAATGAGTCGAGTGGTGAGCGAGACTTTGGGCACAATCCATTTTCTCATATCATATGATGAGTGGAAGCATTGAAAACCAAAGACTTCTCAGAGATACAGACCAACCAATATGATATGGTACTCAATGGATATGAGATACTCAGCTGATCTATCCGCAATCACGACCCAGCAGTGATGGTAGCTGCATTTGAAAAACTCGGTATGTCTGAGACAGATGTCAAAGAAAGATTTGGAGCGATGTACGAAGCGTTTCAGTATGGTGCACCACCCCACGGATGATTTGCATTTGGATTTGATCGTATGATGATGATCCTCCTAGACGAGCCAAATATCCGTGAGTGCTACGCATTTCCAAAATCTGGAAAAGCAGAGGACACGATGATGTGAGCTCCCGCTACCCTACTGGATGAAGGGGTGTTGGATGAGTTGGGGATATGCTTAACAACTAGAAAAAATAGTAATAGTGATGAGTCTGAAAGAGCAGCTCTCAAATATGATTTGCTAATGCAAAGTTTTTTTCCAGAACTTCGAGAGAAGCCAGATAGTTATACTAGCGCTGATTTTTACAGAAATATATGAAGCCAAAAAGATGTGCATCAATTTAATAAAATGCTATGAATAGCAATATGATATATTACTCAAATTATTTCTGATGACCTTGAATTAAAACTAGAGTTAAAAAATTTAAATGACAAAGAGTTGCTTGATAAATTTATAATATCCTTGGATAACTAAAGATGTACTATCTTGCTTTTCTTATAAAAAGTTATTTCATGGAAAAGTTCATTTACTATTATCTATAATTATATGAATAAAATGAAAATTAACCTGGAGCGTGATGAAAGTGGTAAATGAAAATCTTTTAAACTTAAAAAATCTGACGATACTATCACTCAGCGATCTTCAGCATATGGTGCTTCAAAACAGATTCATGATAAGAAAGTTGATTTAATGAGTAATTTCGATGGTGAAAAGATTGATAATAACTGGAGGTCTGCAGACAGTGATTAGAGTTTTTTTGAGATTTTATGATGACTATCGCAAATCACTCTTACTCCCCCTTTCTCAAGGAGGAAACGGTTTGGGATCTATTTAGTCGTATGTAGTATATCTTCACATACCCCCCCCTCCTTGATAAAGGAGGGCTGGGGAGGGTTTGAAAACATCTCAAAAAAAATTAAAATAAGACTTTATCCATACTAAACTCAATGAACACACTAGAGTTTTCCATAGAAGATATCCCAGACCAAGTAGTAGGTCAACTCCTCTGGACGGTGGAAAAGATCGAAAAAGAACTTAAAATATTGATGTCACTGGATGAGTGAGTATGAGAGAATATGATTGCTGAATATATACAGAGTGAACCAAATACATGAATGCAATCATTATTGAAATTCTCCAAAGCTCAAGATCATTATGCTAGACTTGCAGATGATGCTATAGAGCAGGCACTCAGATATATCGATGATGAAGATCTTGAAAAGATGTTTGGTGTATTGCCGAAATATAGGGATACAGAAAAAGTTAAAAATGTCGCTAAACTGCTTTGAACTAATTTTTTTGATGACACAAGAGGGTGAATCTATCCAAACGGAAATAGAATTGCTGTATTTTTAAAAATTGCTTTGTGAAAAAAGATTTGAAGAAAAAGTAGTTAGTATTTGGAGAAAAAGACGATCTCACAACCTGCCTGGATCCTTTGGTTATCTCTCCCTCTGGATGACGAGCATTATTCTTATTATTCCCTACTCCTCCATTCTCAAAAAACTCTTTTTGATCATTCATTGAATGATTTTTTTTACGATTTTTTGGGAGAGTTCGGAATTGGTGTTTGGGGTTTCTGTGATATGGTCGTTGTGTTGGGTGACGGTACGAGATCTTCAGGTTTTGGGTTCTATCTCTAGGAGTGTGGGCGTCTTGCCACTGTCTTGGAGTGGAAATCTGAGTCAGTCGTTGTGTATGGTATAGTACAGTGATTGGCTAGTAGACTGGATATGTGTCTGGGTGACGGTATATGGTATGCTCTGATGGGTCAGCGATACCTCCTCTGGATAGTCAGCCAGCAGATCTTCTTTTTCTTTTTTTCTCACCGCCAAAAACTCTTTTCTACTAGAAATCGACATAGATTATTGGTATATGGGTAAAAACTGATTACCCATATTGTATATAGTTAGACATATATTGTCAAATTTTGAGACCTCAAGTTTAGACACTTTTTTTAGAAACTATTTATGAGTATATGGTGCTATACAGGCCAGTTACTCATATAGATCTCCTGACTTAGGTCCAGATGATAGCATACTACTCGTTATCCCGACCGTGAGTCTGTATATACTTCCGTACGCTAGATGGCAACGATTCTTGAGCTTTTTTATATTCTTTGTGAGTTAGCCATGCTCTGATCTGTGTGGCGTGTGTATCTATATCGCTCTCCAGCTCTGGATCTAGTATGGTGTGCGGACAGCTATCAAATATATCCTGCACTCGCTCATTGCCAGATACCACTACATCAAATGCTGGCAGCTCATCTATGATAAAATCATACCACTCTTGATCGGTATCAAAATCTGGTATTGGTTCTATAGTCACGGTTTTGGTAGGTATATGGTACTCATCTAGGGCTGCTTGGAGCATATCGATCCTCTGCTGGAGAGTCCAGGGATTGGAGCTGTCTATGAGGTCTGGAGAGCCTATGCCGATGATGATATGCTGCGCACCAGCATCCAGACACTGCTGGATCGCATCCATATGTCCTAGATGAAACGGCTGAAAACGTCAAATATAGAGATAGGTCATATAATGATACTATGAAACTTATTTTTGAAGTAAAGAAAAAATAGCCGTGACCTGAACAGACACGGCTATGAGAATAGTTTAGTCGCGGTGAGGCAGACTAGACTTTGTAGAACTCTCCGCACTTTTGCGGAGATGAATGATTAGATTCTTTGTTTTTTTTATTTATCAATGAATAGATTTTAGATAGAGGGAGGAGAAACATTTGCATCCCCCCCCATACTTGAAATGACTCACTGAACAACATAAATGTAGCTATATATTTTTCTTTTGCAAGCTTATTTAAATATCAAACACTAGGTTGCGTAAAAAAACCTTGTATCTATAATAAAGAGGGTACAAGGTCTTTCACAAAAAAATATGCTTATAAATAACGTACATACGCTACTTATAAAAAATCATAATCTGTCCCATACTTTTGCAGACATTTACTGTATACATATTTCGTCCCTCAAAAAAAAGCCTCTCTAATTTTAATTCTGCCGATTGGGAGAGGCTATGCTAATTAATTCCTATTTTTATATAATTGGTTAAATTGTCAAATTATAGAAACACCGTATAATACTTATCCTCGAATTTTGAGATATGTCTTGCTGCTTTCGATAAGATTGACAGTGTATAAATTATTTTGCAAGTGAAAGTTTGACATTCTTGATTTTATAAAAAAACTCACCCCAGACAAATCTGGATAGAGCATTGCACATCCCGAAGGATTAGCTTTATGGTGAAGACACCACTTTAGCGATTGCATCTTTGTTTTTTATTTAAATTCTTTCATTGTGTTGAAATAGGAGGAAGCTGCTTTTTGCACAGCCCCTTTCCTATCTATCAAATCAGTATGAAAAAACTTAATTGAAGATATCTTATATTGCACCAAAATCAACACAAAATTTCATCTAGCACTGACTGCTCACATCCCTATTACTTAGGGTAGTTTAGATCATAATATATACCATATGTCAGAAAAAATTGAATACCCTATCGAGACACTACGCCATACATGGGCACATCTTCTCGCTCAAACTGTACAGAGGACGGTAGATCCATCTGCTCAGCTCGGTACTGGTCCGAGTATCGAGTATGGATTTTACTACGATATGCATTTTGCTGAGTGAGTAGAATTTGGCGAGGCAGATCTCAAGGAGCTGACCAAACAAATCAGACAAATAGCAAAAGAACCGCAAACTCTCGTGAGATTTGATTGTGCACTGTCGCACTGATATGAGATCAATAGTCTGACCGATCAAAAGTTCAAAGACGAGCTGCTGGACAAGTTCAAAGCTGCTGGAGAGGAAAACATCTCCTACTATCTCAATGTCGTACCTGTAGCAGTATTGGACAACGTGAGAAATACTCAGGAAGGTCGACAGGACCTCTATCGCGAGGTGACCAAGTTTTTTGTGGATAATGAGACAATTGACTCCGATCAGGCGGTAGTATTTCTAGATCTGTGTGCTGGACCACATATCCAGGCAACTACCAAAGAAGATCTGAATCCGACTGGGATGAAACTAGAAAAACTAGCAGGTGCATACCGACAAGCAGATGAGCGCAATCCTATGATGACGAGGATATA
>CALHCH010000008.1 GCA_937930555.1 Candidatus Absconditabacterales bacterium
AGAGTTGAGCTCATCATAGATAAACTGAGTGCTTGTGTTAGAAAACATAGAACTACCACTCTGACCAGAGTACACTAGTCCAGTCCCAAAACTATCTACTACTTTTACATCAGTGACACCAGACCCGTCTACCTCTACCACATCTATCTTGTATGAGACAGAGGTTGGGGTTTCGCGATAGACCGATTTGGTCAGAGCTAGGTCGTAGTCTACTCCTGCAGACTGAGCATATACTACAGATCCTGCAGTGCTCGCGAGATCAGTAGCATCAGATCAGTCGTAACTACTAGATCCTAGTCATCAGACAAAACTCGACCCAAAGGTCTGGATCGTAAGTATCGTAATTGCTGTCATTCTGGCAGCAATACTCAAGTAAGGTGTAGTTTTCATGTGTTTTTGTTGTAACAATTAAAAAGAGGTAATTGGTACAACTATAGAGAAGCAACAAAAAAACAGCAAATTTTTGCTGTTGTTGGAGATGGTTGAGGTTGACAAGAGTTTGGGGTATGTTTTGGTGGGTATTAGAAGTGTTTTGATCCCCCCTTCGCTTCGGACATCTCCTGTTTTTTTGAGCAACCAATCATTTTTCTCTCTGCTAAAGTGAGTCGCAGATAGGGATAAATCTTGTTTCTTGCTTCTTTTTTACTGCTTCAACACATAATCATTTCCCAGTACTAGACTAACTCAATATCACAGATCTCATGTACCATACTCTCTTACCTCATCTATATCCACAAATATCCCCAACAAATCAACTGTATGCTGATATGCTTCTTTATCTTGGACATATATGATAGATTTTTCGATCTGTTCATCATGATTTTTGATGTCAGCGATGTTGAATGCTTGAGCTTTGAGATCTATCGCGAGTCTGGTGGCGATACCTTCGATATTGTATCATTGCGATTTTGCTCGATTTTTGTCTATTCCATTGAGTACTTTGATGGGTGCATTTTCTAGGAGAAATTCTTGATTGTGCACCACCCAAAAAGCAAATTCCTTGGTGTGTTTGTAGTAATTGATATTGCCTGGCGTAGCTCATATAGGGAGAAGCACTGACTGACCGTCATAGTCTTGAGTGTTTCAGACATGTAGGACACATCACGGGAACGTCATCTCAAAATATCTCTTGTCACAATCTGCGGTATACACAAACGAGAAAAATCTTTTTTCTGAGTCTAGATATTTGACTAGTCACAAGATCTCTTTGGTGGAGATGTTGGTTTTGACCATATCTAGAGCATCTGCATACATCTGTCTAGTTTTGCCTATATTGGTGATAGAGAGTCATCATACGATCTTGTCGAGCATACCCTTGATGATTTGTTGTTGTCTCAGCGTACGAGAAAAATCCGACGTCGTCTTTCTAGATCTAGCATATTTCAATGCCGTATCACCATCCATATCTTGCACACCCTTGGCTACAGAAAACGTCTGAAATCCGTTGTTGTTGTCTGGATAGTATGGGTCATTGAGATCTGTGGGGACGTCTATCGTCACTCATCACAGACTATCCACATACCTCACAAATCCTTCAAACGACACAAAAGCATAGTACTGGAGATGTATACCCGTGATCTGAGTGATTTTTTCCATCAAGTATTCTGCTCCTGCTTCGTGATCATCTCCACTATCTAGGTATTTGGCTCGATAGGTACCATTGAGTCTGCCTCTCCCTCATCTATGGTAGGTCACATACAGATCCCTAGGTATGGACAAAAATGTCACTGTTCCTAGATCAGGATTGTAAGATGCCACCATCACAGTATCGGTCAGGAGTCATCCACGCTCATCTTCTCCAGCATATCATACTAGCAGGACATTGATATTACCCATCGTATCTTTGACCATACTATCGCCACTTCCTTTGGCTACGATCTTTGCTGTCTCTTTCCCTATATTGCTGATCACGTTTTTGGTCCCACCCAAAAACTGTCCCAACACCGTCAATCATCATACCAACAACAAACATCATATAATGATCTTGGTCACCAACGGTCGATGTATCAGACTAGAAAAAGAGTTATACTCTTTTTTCTTTCAGACTTTTTGTGTAGTAAAACCTACTGTTTTTTTGCGATACGACATAACAAATAATAATAATTTTCTCTGATTGCAATGCTAGAATTTGTAGTGAAAAAAATGTAAAATGCAAATAAGGTTAGGTATTTGGTATGAGTAAGAATAACAAAAATAGTGATAAATCGATATATCTACTATCAAGTATGGTAAACAAAAAAACGAGACCATTCGATCTCGTTTTCCTACTACTATATAAAAAATATATCACAATTATCTCACCAATCCATTCAACTGCTGATACGAAAAGATGCTTCTACTTGTATTAGATACTCCACCGCTTGCATTGAGCGTGACAAGTGTATGTTGTTTGGTCACACCATATGCATCCGCCAGAGATTTGTTGTCAAAATCTGCCTTAAATACAGCTAAGTTGCTATCCAATCATCAAAGATTGTCTTGTATACTCCCCTCCAATGCTACGCACGTAGGACACCAATCAGCATGAAAAAATAAAACTGTGGTCTTGCCTGCAGCAGCAGCAGCTGATACCGCGCTAGCATTGTAGTTACTATATACTGGTATATTTGGCGCTGGCGCAGCTACTGGTTCTGGAGCTGGAGCTGGCTCAGGTTCCGGTGCAGCTACTGGCTCTTCTACTTCATCCAGATCTGCTACAAGTTGACCAAGTAGTTCTCACAAGTCAGCTTCAGCTCATCCATCTTCTGGAGCTGGTTCTGGAGCTGGTTCTGGAGCTGGTTCTGGAGCTGGTTCTGGAGCTGGAGCTGGAGCTGGTTCTGGAGCTGGAGCTGGTTCTGGAGCTGGAGCT
>CALHCH010000009.1 GCA_937930555.1 Candidatus Absconditabacterales bacterium
AGTACCCATCCACTACATAGTGCTACTAGCATCAGGAGTGCTGGTCTATGTGTCACTGCTAGTGCTGCTATGATCGGTATAGCTACCACATACTTGCGCCTGATCAACAATCATACCGTGATCAACAAAAAAAACATCCCCCACAGCTGCTTGATATAGTTTCGCCAAAACACCTGATACTGCACAAACGATATCCAGCTCAGCAGTGCTGCAATCAATGCTACTCTCTTGTCTATCTTGGAGAGAGCCACATAGAGTCACACACTCACCAACAATGACTGACCTGCTACTCATCGAGTCACTGACCGATCTAGTGATAGTCAGGTGATCAGAGAAGTGATCGCTGACATCAGTCCTACATAAGGAGGAAACGCCCTACGCATCCACGGATCCAATTGCAAACGATCAAATGCTGGTAGTAGATCAATATAAGCAGCAAATGCCGCTCTATAATTGCCCGGATCATATCCCAGCGCTATATCCTGCACCACAAAATGCCAAAACCTCCATCATCATAGCAGGAGGACAGCGAGTATGCAGAGTCATATATATAACTTCTTAGTGCGTCAATACATTGCTCACATACTAACGATATATAGGTGAAATTCAAAAGTAACTCGCACTTGTCATTCAGAGTGCAACGAAGAATCTAGTCGTAGTTAGTTATGTATGTAAGCATAACAACTGACTGAATCCTTTAGTTGTACCTCCTTCTGGATGACGATGATCTCATACCCACACACCCTAAGCACGCCTAAACCTAAACGGATCTTGTACAGCTTGCGTGACGGGTATTTTTGCTGTTTGTATGATCTGTATGCTAGGTATGCAGCAGATCTACACCAGCTCTTGCAGATACTTGCTAGCGCTCACCACTCTCACGCCATCTACATCTCTATCATATGCATGATCTATGTTGTATACTACTTGTATCGCCTGAGCCTGAGCAAATTTTTTTGCAAAATAACGAAGATGTTTGGAAACTGTAGTGTCAGACGTCTTGACTTCTATGAGGGAGTGTAGCTCTCACTTGAGACTCAACACAAAATCAACTTCTCTCCCCTCTCTATCTCTGAGATATTGCAGCTCTCGGTCTGCACCCTGAGTGTCTTGTTGTCGATGGACTCGCTTGAAGAGATGTGATCAGACCATATTTTCTATACGAGCTCACTCGCTTTCTACCTCACTCCAATCTCGCAAAAACAATCTAGGTTCTTTGCGCAGAGATTTGATGAGAGATGACTGCAGTGGGTATATCCTCCAAGCATAGTACGTATACTCCAATACATCCATCCAATGACTCAATGTCTTGTGCGTGACACCCACATCTGTTACCAGTGATTTGATAGAAAACTGTGATCATACTTTGGATTCTAGTAGGCTCACAAGGAGTTCCAATTTTCCTATTTGTCTGATATCTGTGAGATCTCTGATATCCTCTCTGATGAGTCTTGTCTGCCTATCTCTCATTCGTCTCTGGTGATGTCTAGGGCTGTGTTTTTCATAGCTTTCGGCAAATCATCCATATGTCAGCAATCTCTGCAGATCTCCACCCTCTGGATGATATGTGACTAGCTCCGCAAGACTATACGGATGCAATCTATAGTACCGATACCTCCCCAACAATGAATCTCCTCATTTTTTGAAGATATTGAGTCTTGCGCTTCCTGTGACCAAAAACATATACTGATCTTTTTTTACATCATACTCACCTTTCACAAAATTTTTCCAATCATCATATTTGTGCAATTCATCAAAAATAATGAGCTGACTTGAGGAATCGTATTCGGCTTGTAGTATTCTTTTTTTGTGTGCGATATTATCTCGATTGAGATAGGTCATAGATCATATCTCAGATCACACCAATTTGCTCAATGTGGTTTTGCCTACTTGCCTAGGTCATCACAAAAATACCATCTTGTCACGGATGTCCTGTATGATCTGCGTCTGGAGATATCTCTGCATCTGATAGAAAAAAATAAAGTAAAGAAAAGTAAAGAAAAGAAAACTTGATAGATAATATATATCTACCATAGTATACTCAACTCCAAAATAAAAGCAACTTTTTTGTACACAACTATACTATGTACGAATAATACCAAACGCCCTAAGCACGCCTAAACCTAAACGCATCCTCTACAGCTTGCGTGACGGATATTTTTGCTGTTCGTCACAACTTATGGGTGATCTCAGCAACATCTGCTACCGCTATATCTACATCGCCGTCTCTCCTAGATACCATATCTACCGGCACAGTGACATCACCTACACGCTGCACGATATCTACCATCTCGGTCACACTCGTCCCGCGACCAGTACCCACATTGTATACCTGATATCCAGACTGATCTAGAGCTCCTAGAGCTGCCATATGTGCCTGAGCGAGATCTACCACATGGATATAGTCTCTGATACACGTCCCATCTGGAGTCTCATAGTCATCACCATATATCTGCAGTACATCCCTAGCACCTTCTACCACCTCCATGATCACAGGGAGGAGATTGGTCGGTGTATCACTCGGATCCTCACCGATCAGACCAGACGGATGAGCTCCGATAGGATTGAAATATCTCAGCGAGACGATATGCATATTTTTTCGGTTTGACATATCCATCAGGAGCTGCTCTATCACAAACTTGGTCGTGCCGTATGGATTGGTCGTACGCCCTGTCCTCATCTGCTCACCAAAAGGTGCTGTCTCAGCACCACTATCATAGACCGTAGCAGAGCTCGAAAATATCAGCTGCCTCACGTCGTGCTCATCCATCACCATCAGGAGATTCATCGTCCCGACGATATTGCTATCATAGTACGCAAACGGATCTGCACAGCTATCACCTACAGACTTCAGACCAGCAAAATGTATCACCGCATCAAAGCTATATTCCTCAAACAAACGATCAAGTCACTCAAAATCTCTGAGATCTCATTCGATAAACTCAGGTCTACGTCCTGCGATTTGTTCGATCTTGGGGAGGACTGAGCTATCTGAGTTGCTGAGATTGTCCCATATCACCACCTCGTGACCTGCCTGGAGTAGCTCCACCACCGTATGCGATCAAATAAATCATGTACCTCACGTGACAAGTATTGTAGACATTGTATAGTGTAATTAGTAAAACTGATGAAGTTAGTAAAGTTTTGTGTAGCACGTCATCCAGAGGGAGGAACGACCGAAGGATCCAGGTAGTCTTGGATTTCATATATACTTTAATTAATTCTTAATTCACCCAACATCTCCCTCACAAACCTAAGTTGCAAAAACGGATGATCAGGTATCTGAGCGATCGCACGTAGTGTATTGATGCCTTCTACGGTGATGTGTTGATCAGCAAACTGCTGTATAGC
>CALHCH010000010.1 GCA_937930555.1 Candidatus Absconditabacterales bacterium
CTCCCCTCTCCTAGCGATGACGAAGGAGGAATGATTGGGACAAGATGAATGACGGAGTCAGAAAAGGTGCTCTGGGGTAGAGGGGCTGGGGGTGAGGGTAATCCGCTATGGCATCTCCTCTCTCCTACAAACCTCATCTGAGTCCGCCTCATAGATCATCCTCTCCAGCAGTGGGTAGATCAGCTATGACAGCCACTCATCACCACCTCAGCCAATATCTCATGACAGCCCAGCATCACCCATATATCACAGCTCCAAACATCTCAGCACCCATATATAGACTATATCATAGATGGTGGTGAGCTGCTCTCAGCTGGATCTACAGTGATAGACTACCACACAGGTCAGATCATCAGATCTGCTACCATATAGCGTATATGGTCAGATACACACTGTCACAAATATACAGTATTCTATTGAATTTTGTCAAGTTTTAGATATGGTACAAAAACTGACGGCAAATTTCAGTAGATCGACCTTAACATATATTGTCAAGCTACGCCGAGCGAGATAATTAATGACTAAAAAACTAAACAATGAAACAAGTGTTATTAAAATTTTTGCATGACGTAATATGTGAGTATATCGCAATGCGTCATACATTTCGTAAAAAATATCGTTTTCACATTGCTATGATTAGTAAATTTGGATTCAACCAACATTATCTTAACCTTCAAAAATTTAGCAGATGATTATAGGACTGATAGCCCTAGCTATCATAATTATCTCCTGCTTAAAGAAGTTTGGAGGATGTATCTCGAAAGGGATAAAAAAACTATGCGAGCTATTTTATCGAGCTCGAGATGATACTTCAGATCAGAAGTAAATATATAAATATCGATAACACCCTACTCACAGATGGGTAAAATTCTGTGAACAAACAAAAAATCAAAAAATATGTTTAAAAATTTTTTAGGCAATAGTCCTAAATGGTTCAAGCTAACTATGATAGCATTTCTTGTTCTCAATTTTTTGTTTCTCAAGACCTTGGGACCTACTGTAACTGCATGGATATTTATAGCTGAGTTTATATTTACCCTAGCAATGGCATTGAAGTGCTATCCTCTCCAATCAGGAGGTCTATTAGCCATCCAAGCCCTTTGTCTAGGATTGACGACACCTAAGAATGCATATCATGAAATAGAGCATAATCTCGAAGTGATTTTACTATTGGTCTTCATGGTAGCTGGGATATATTTTATGAAGCCCTTATTGATGTACATATTCAGTAAGGTGTTTACTAAGATTAGATCTAAGGTTATTTTATCACTATTGTTTGTATTTTTAGGCGCTTTCTTATCAGCCTTCTTGGATGCTTTGACTGTTACAGCCGTTCTGATAAGTGTCGCTGTTGGTTTTTATGGAGTTTATCATAAGATTCATTCTAGTTCATCAGATTATGATGGTAGTGGCGTGCTTGATAGAAAAGAACTTAGTGGAGAGACCTTAGAGCAGTTTCGCTCTTTCTTGAGGTCTCTTGTAATGCATGGTGTAGTTGGTACAGCTCTAGGAGGAGTAATGACACAAGTTGGTGAACCTCAAAATCTATTGATCTCTCAGACCATGGGCTGGGATTTCATCACTTTCTTCAAGGAGATGGCACCAGTAACTATACCCGTATTTTTCTGCGGTATGATTACTACTTTCTTTTTGGAGACTACAAAAGTCTTTGGCTATGGTGCGAAACTACCTGAAGTAGCTAGAACAATAATCGAAAACTATACTGAAGAAGAAGATAGAAAACGAACGGATAAAGAAAAGTATAACTTGATGGTTCAAGCAGTAGCAGGAGTGATGCTTATTATTGCACTAGCTTTGCATATTGCCTCTGTAGGCATGATAGGGTTAGGTCTGATTATTTTACAGACGGCCTTCATGGGCATTACTGAAGAGCATTCATTGGGTAAGGCCTTCGAAGAAGCGTTGCCATTTACCTCCTTACTAGTTGTGTTTTTTGTCATCGTTGCCATGATACATGATCAGCACTTATTTACGCCTATTATTGATTGGGCTTTAGCCTTAGAAGCTTCGCAGCAACCAACGATGTTCTATCTAGCAAATGGTATCTTATCTATGATTAGTGATAATGTATTTGTGGCCACAGTGTATATGGGTGAGGTAGCTGCAGCATTCAAAAATGGTCAAATTACTCCAGATCAATATGATAAAATAGCAGTGGCTATTAATACAGGGACAAATTTACCCTCAGTAGCAACTCCCAATGGACAGGCAGCATTCCTATTCTTACTAACTTCTGCGATTGCTCCTCTAATCAATCTTTCTTATATGAAGATGGTTAAGATGGCTTTTCCTTATACTATCGTACTAGGGACAGTAGGTTTGTTAAGTATAAAGTACTTTATTTAAATTAAAACAAAAAAAAACACGAGTCAAGAAAATTTTGACACGAATTTTTTGTTTAAACGGCTTCTTTATCTAAGAGGTCGTTTTTTTTAACCTTGCATTCTAGCTCAAAAAGCTGTAATATATATACCGTTTAGATTAGTGACCTAGACGTCCTACAAACAAAAAATAGAAAGATTGAGATTGAGTAATACTTCTATGAGTTTGTATGGGCGTCTTGGTTTTTTTCCAAGACGTTTTTCTTTTATCACTTTTTACCTACTTGCAATTAGATAAAAAATAGAGTATAGAGAGAGTACTTAATTTTCGTTGGTCGAGAATTACAAGCACTCTACAAAAGACAAAAAGATACTGATTAACCAGTGTGTAAAAGTTTATTTGTAGGGTGTTTTTTTTAACACCCTTTTCCATTAATTCATATCTAGTATTGTTTCCAAAGACCTAACTCCTTATTCTTTTTTCCTTATTCTTTTTTCCTCTCTTACCTCCCCAACTTCTTCTCAGCCAACAATAGTCTCCTCTGAGCAAAATGCTCCGAAGACAAAAACGCAAGTGTCGCGGTATGTGTCCCAGGACGAAGCTGGATTTTTGTGATATTGGTATGTACTTGATTGTAGCCATCTAGAGCCACTGAGATCGATGATCTACTCTGTACATCTATAGTGATATCTCACAGCGAGTCTGGAGACACAAAACCATATCTATACTCCCCTGTCCCGATACCGCAGATACTCCAGAGATTGCTATCTAGAGGCATCAGTGGAGCTCAGAGGTTGGCTGCATATGCCGTAGATCATAGTGCGGTACTCACCACTAGACCAGTCCCACTCACCTGCAGCTCCTCATCCGTATGTATCCTAAAGTGACTATAATCAAACACACTCCCTCACACCACGAGATCATTCCAGGCAAATCACTGTATCTGATCTCAGGTCGCAGTCTCAAGTGTAGTATCTAGTGAGCGGACACTAACATAGTCCAATTGCTGATCACGCAGCTGATCCAGACATCTCTCACAGTGTTTGTTTGTCAAGAATCATAGTGTACCACAATTGAGACCAAAAAAAGGAAGCTGATGGTCGTGATACTGTCTCATCGCGTGCAGCATCCATCCATCTCCTCATCACACCAGTATCATATCAGCATCTTGGATATCATCCACAAGCATATCTGCCCGAGATGATGTCACCATATGCTGGAGGTCTTTGCATTTTTGGGTCTGGCCAAAAAAAGGAAATAGCTTCATATCTATCCAAAAAAAGTGTGAAAGAAAATTATCCTATATTTTTCAATTTGACCAATCTTAGATCTGCTTCTACTTTTGCCATATTTTCTATGGCTTTTTCTATATCGTCCGCATTGCCGTCAGCTCTGATCTTCTCTAGCTCAGTAGTCATGTCGGTTTTCATCTGTTGGAGCACTTCGGCACTCTCAGCTGGACTCATCGTCGCAGCAGAAGTAGTGATCACGACGCTAGATCCATCCACCAGGACAAGTCATCTAGAGACCGATAACTGCACCTTGCCATCTACTACGATATAGTCTCACTCACCCAGTGATCCTTGAGGCACAAACGATACTATACCTGGTTTGAGTACACTACTCAATGGCTGATGTCCAGGCAATACTGTGATCTCTCCCGTCTCTGTGGGCAAAGTGATCTTGCTGATCTCTCCCTCATATCATACTCCTCCTGGAGCGGCTATCTTTAGTTTCATACGTATATATCAACTACTAAATACCCATATAGTAGCAATATCACTCCTGTTATCAAATCGTTATATGGTCGATTTTATATTGTCACATAGTATTGTGCAAAAAAAGAAAACAAAAAGAAAAGAACCTCGCGAGAGGTTCTGGATCAAGATAGATTTGTCATACTGAGCGAAGCGCAACAAAGTCGAAGTGTGCAACTAGCTTAGGTCGCACCCTTCGACTTGATCTTCGTGCCTCAGATCAGCTCAGGATGACATAGTCATGTCTAGTGTATATTTTCAGCTCAATTTCCTAATTCTGTATTCTGTATTCTCAACTCTTTTTTACGATCCCAATTTCTTTCTCAAAAACGCAGGTGTCTCATAGTCTTCTTCTACTTTTGGTTGATGGTTTTGTTCTACTACTGTCTGTGATTGTACTCACTCATCATCCATAGCTCTGTTTACAAAATCTGATCCACCGCTAGTCCTACTAGATCATCCTCATTGCTGAGTCATACCTCTCGAGTCAAATTTATTATCAAATCCTGCAGCTCACATTCTTTCTGTAAATGAGTTGGAAGTGTTTTTTCTCATACCTACGTCTGTGATCATAGATGTCTGTACGATATCTGGAAAACCTGTCGCTATGATAGTTACTTTTACTTCTCCGTGGTAGCTCTCATCAAACGTCATACCCCAAACAATCATTGCCTCAGGATCTGCGATTTCTTCTACGATTCTAGATGCTTCTTGTACTTCGATAGGTGTGAGATCATCACCACCCGTCACAGCAAACACGATACTTTTGGCTCCATCTAGGCTTGCCTCTAGGAGTGGATTGTCGATAGCTCTACGAGCTGCATCTACTGCTCTATTGTCTCATTCTCCATATCATATACCTAGGAGTGCTGTACCAGCACCAGTCATGATCATCTTGATATCAGCAAAATCAATATTGATATCACCAGGTCTCACAATCAGATCAGCTATACCCTGCACTCATAGAAGCAAAATCTTGTCGATCATAGAAAACGCTTGTTTGAAGGTCGTCTTTTTGTCGATAATATTAAATATCTTGTCATTTGGGATCACGATGAGCGTATCCACAGATGACTTCATTTTTTCCAATCATTCCAATGCGTATCAAAATCTCCTCTTTCCCTCAAATGAGAATGGCTTGGTCACCACACCTACAGTGAGGATACCCATCTCTCTCGCCATCTGAGCGATCACAGGAGCTGCACCAGTACCAGTACCTCACCCCATACCTGCAGTCACAAATATCATATCCGCATCCATCAATACTGACTTGATGTCCTCGAGATTTTCTTCAGCTGACTTTCTCCCCACTTCTGGGATTGCACCAGCACCAAGTCACTTGGTGAGATTGAGACCGATATTGATCTTTTTGGGTGCTAGAGACCCTGCGAGAGACTGTGCGTCAGTATTGACTGCCACAAAATCTACACCCTCTAGACCTTCCTCAATCATTCTATTGACGGTATTGGTTCCTCATCCACCTACTCAGATTACTTTGATCCTCGCACCTGGGTTAAATGTTGGGGTAAATTCTTGAACTACCATTGAAATAATAATTATCTAATAAAGCACGTTGGTCGATTTTTGGATATTTTTGAATTTTTCTATCAAAATCAGCTTAGAACATCTTTTTGAAAAACTGTCCTATACCACGGATAAATCAAAAGTTTAATTTAAAATCGAATGATCTTTTTCATTTGTTTTGGTACTTGTTGGACCAGACATAATCCCCTATCACGTTGATAAATTGTGGATTGTATGATAAGTCTCACAACTGCATTACTCTATCCACTCCAGGAAACACTGCTAATTTGAATACATCTTTGGCCAATACATCAATACTTCTGGCCTTGGATCATCATCCCAACAATACAACACCGCCTGGCAATCTGCCGTCTCTATTTGCTGCTTGAAGATGTTGGTTGATAAGCTCAAATATTTCTTCATATCTAGCTATCATAATATCAGACAGAAATCACACATCTATAGATTCATCCTCAGACACTGCTCATTTGTCCAATAATATTTGTCATTTTTCACGTTTGATGCGTTCTGCATCTTTGATATCTACCTGGAGTCAGATGGAGATATCTTTGGTGACTTCTTCTCATCAGATAGGGAGTATACCATGTAGTGCAGGATATCATTCTTCATATACTACATAGCTTGTTTGATTGGATCATATATCTACGAGCAGCACTCATAGATCCTTGACATCAAAATCTAGACACACCTCTATAGCTCACAAGATATTTGGTATCACATCCAATACGTGTACATCCAACATATCAAATGTCTCATATAGATTGGTCAAAAAAGTCTTGGGTACCATAAATACATCTGCGATCAACTCTATCTTTCTGGCTTCCATACCCAAAGGGTCTTTGACTCTCATTCTCTCGTCTATAACTCGCTGTACTGGGATGATCTTCATTACTTCATAGTTGGCTTTGGATCATCCATCACTCACTACATCTGAGAGATGCTGGATATCATCGTGTGCGATCTGTCACTCTAGGATTCTTTTGGATTCGTGGACTCTTCTCACGACAGTATCAGGATGAGACACTCACACGATCACCTCTTCCACAAAATCCCCACCAAGTCTTTTGGCAAACGACTCTAGCAATTCATTGATACAATGAGCAAACTCCTCATTATCCAAGATCTTACCTTTGCGCATACCTTTGGTCTTGATGATATCTTTGGCAAGCACTACTTGCTCATCTCCTTCTGTACCTAGAAGGATTCATTTGATATACCCATTACCTATATCGATAATTGTTTTGATATCGTTCATGTACTACAATTTTTGAAATAAACCTCGATGCACCAACATATAAACTTTTATTTTATTTGCAACAGAATATATTACATACAATATAAAATACTGAGTCAATATATTATTTACTCAATCTCATATTTCGTTTTACTGATTAGGTAATGCTATATGTATCAATAAACCAAGAAGAGTAAAACTAATAGACCATAAAAGTGATAACCAAAGTATATCACAGTTTGGTATTTATGTCAATAATACGCTTAGTTGAGACCTAAGGAGAACTGGTTTTACGCAATAATTTTCGTTTTAGTGTTTGGACGTCTTTTTGTAGCTCATCTTTTCGGATCAGTGATTGTGAGACATAGTGTTTTTTTTGAGTTATCTTCAAAGCAATTACATGTGCTCGCAGCGATACACCTTTGTGTATCCATTCTAGTAATGAACCTCGCCAATATCACAAAAATTGCTGGACGCTGAGAGTAAAACTTGTCTTGCCGCTTACTGGAGCAAGTCACAGTCATATCACATACTGCATAGGAAAATTTGGGAGATATTCTAGTATCCATTCGTTGGATGAGTAGATGTTCCAAGACACATCATCAAATCTCTGATACCACAAAGACAGATGTGCTAGCTGATATACCAACAAAGCATCATATTCTGGATGTTTGAGTTCTAGGCATCACAGCTGATCTTCACTCATCACCGCAGTTATATCAAATTTTGGTCTTCATTTACGTGATTGGAGTATATTGATGCATCTAAATACATATCTCATCAAGGTGTATGCACTCCACATCCTTGCAGGACTCGTCACCACCCAGAGACTTATGCGAGGATTATTGGTCTCATATGGATCAGTATTGAAACTCAATGCTCCACTGATACATACCTGCTCCACAAATGGTAACCATCTCCACACCCATCACCATCTGGCGCACTCCTGCTGTGCTA
>CALHCH010000011.1 GCA_937930555.1 Candidatus Absconditabacterales bacterium
AAGTATATAAAAAAAATACGAAGACATAATATAGAAGCAGTAATAGATATAAGCGAAACAGGGGCTTTTAGTTTAAGTATGAAAGATTCCTGAAAGAAAAACGAACATGATCGTTTTAAGATATCAGAAAGAAGTGAATGAGCAAAACATTTTCTTTCTTTAATATTATCAATATCAATTGATACGGAAGTTGAAAGAATTCGTAATAACTTAATTTTGATAGATGAACCAGAAATTCACTTACATCCATCTTGAATCAGAGATTTGAAGAATGAATTAATCAATATTTGAAAGAAGAACTTTTTAGTCTGCACAACTCACTCTCCATTTTTGATAGACAAAGATTCTAAGAAGAGAAATATCATTATTCAAAAGGATAATAGTTGATATAGTCATGCTCACGAAATAAGAGATGAACAGAATATGGTTGATGATGAAGTTTTGAGAATTGCATTTTGAATTGAAGTTTATAGAGATCTTATGAATCCCCATTCGTTATTAGTCGAATGACATTCTGACAAGCTGATTTTAGCTAAAACATTACAAAGCCTTTGATCTAGTCAAGTGTCAATAACAAACTGACATTGAAGTAATATTGTTTCAATTGCAGCGAAATTAAACTTTAAAGAGAGTTCTATGATAACAATTCTTGATGATGATAAGGATGGAACTTCTTTCAAGAATCAAATAGTAGATTTATGATGATTATATAATCAAAAAAACGTATTTACTATTAGAGATATTGAATCTTGAATAGTGAACTGATGAACTATTGAAGATGCTCTTTGAGAAAAGTTTTTAGTGTCTAAATTAGAATCCAAATATAAGGATGAATTTTGAAAGGAGTTAAAGAATTTTGCTTTAGACAATCAATCTCCATTTCTTTGACAAGTGACGATTCACTTACTTAAGTATGATAAGTTAGATAAGACTTTAGTTAAAGAATTTATTGATGATCTTAAGATTTATGTATCAAATGAATTCGAGGCTCCGAAAACTTTACAAACTCTGAAAAAGAATTTTCCATTACTACTTTCTCTTTGTGAAAGACTTCTGAAAATCATATCAGGATAGAATTCATCTTAATATTTAAGAGACTAAATAAAAAATCCTACAATATTGTAGGATCTAATTGAAAAACTCATTCTACTGAATCACACTATTATCACATCAACAATTACTACTACACCATGTATCAATAATATTTCATTTTCAATCAGTATATTGATAGCAACATTGCTGGTATTTTTCTTTGAGCTTTTTCTTTGCTCTATGAACAATAACTTTTATGTTGCTTACTGAAATTCATAATTCTTCAGCTATCATGGCTTGAGTAGTATTGGGTTCAAGATAACGTTGCATCACTTTCTGTGACTGATCATCCAATGTATCAATCATAGGAAGGAGGCACGATGAAATGTTACTGATAATTTTTTTCTCATTCACGTTAGTTTCATCATTCTCCAAAGCATCTCGATAAGCATCATCCATAGTTCCTTGCTTTCATCAATATTCTTTACGATATCGATCAATGATACTATGTTGAGTGATACGATACAGCCATGACTTAATCGCTTTATTCTCTTTTATAGTATAGAGTTTCTCATGTGCTTTGAGAAAAACCTGCTGAAGAATATCATCTACAGCAGGTCATTCTATACGAGCACTAATATACTTACGAATTTGTTGAGAGTAAGTATCCCATAGTTCTTGTGTATCCATGATGATTACTTATCTTTAGAACATCATTCACATTTACAGTCTTCACAACTACATCAAGTTGTAGCACATGTACATTCTTTTCATCAGTCAGTACATCTACATACGGTGCAAGTGCATTCTTTCTTGTCTCCACAACATCACTTTTTATCTTTAGAGCATCATTCACACTTACAGTCCTCACAGCTACATCAAGTAGTTGCACATGTACATTCTTTTCATCAGTCAGTACATCTACATACGGTACATGTACAACCTTTGTCTTTAGAACATCACTCACACTTACAATCTGTACAAGAGCAACCTGTTGTTGCACACGTACATTCATTTCATCAATCTGTGCATCTACACACAGTACAAGTACATTCTTTCATAATAATAATGAGTAAATAATAAAATAAGATTTTCACTATGTTCTTTGTAGGAACATATACTAAGACGGTTCAGCATCCAAAAGGTTACAGATTTTATACTTTTTTTTGTTGCAATCTAATACTATTACCAATAATTGCGAGATCACTCATCGCCATCGCAGCTCATTCAAATGCAGGATTGAGAAGCAATCAAAATGGAAGATAAAACGCTCAGGCTGCTAATGGTATTCCAACTACATTATACGAAAATGCCCAAAAGAGATTTTGTATAATTGCACTATGTGTCAGGTTACTGATCTCTAATGCTTTTAGCAATTTGGATATATCGCCATGAAGCAAGGTTAAATCAGATGACTCAATTGCGATATCTGTTCACGTACTCATTGCTATTCATACATCTGCTTGAGCAAGTGCAGGAGCATCATTTATCCCATCACCGACCATAACGACAAAGTCATCATTTTTGATTTCTTGAATATCTTGTCCATGAGTATCATCACAACATCCATCATGACAGGAACTCTTCTTCTCTGGTAGTGATATCTTTTGACTGATTGATTGAACAAGGTTTGCTTTATCTTCAGGGGTTAC
>CALHCH010000012.1 GCA_937930555.1 Candidatus Absconditabacterales bacterium
CTATTCTGAAAACAAAAAATATAGTGATAAGCTTACTGAAAAATGACTGAAGAGGCTTGAAGATTTAGCTAAATTTCTTGTGCATTAAAAAACCTCACATGAGTGAGGTCTTTCAAAAGACTAATATAAAATAACCAACTCCCTTTCAAGATAATTCATTACATACTTCTTTAGCTTTGTATTGTAGTCAGATTGACCTTGCGGTATCTCTCACCTCGCCCTCTCGATTTCTCTCATTCATTGCACAATGATATCTTGTTTGTTTGGACTCTCTTCTAGAGCTTGGAGGATATCATATACTCTGTATTTGGTGCTATATGGGACGAGCACTTCGTTGTCTTCGATCAGACGTCACTTGAGTATCCATCTTCCTGCCAGCCCATTGGTACACGCAAACACCGTAAGTTCCTTACCTCATTGAGGCTTGAGTATGCCCACATCAGTCGGTACGGTTTCGTAGGATTGCTCGATTTCAAACTTTTTTAGATCATAGTTGCCATCTGTTTGCTTGGTATATACCCACATCTCGTCGGTAGGACCTACATCTAGATTCATGATATCAGCAAATATTGATTTGTATCTACCGGGTTTGTTGGCATAAAAATTGGAGTGACCAAAAATAACTGGATTGCCGACATCGCCTGGCAATCACGTCCCAGCATAGTGGAGGACGCCATTGTTGAGGTAATCGTTCATAAACGAACCAATGTCTTTACCGGTAGTCATAGCCTTGTAGTGATCTGATCACTCTTGTACCAGCAGTACTGGTGAGACGAGACCCAGAGTAGGCATTACGATATACATCAGCTCATCTTGGTCTTGCTCATATGGTATGAGAGATTTCCAATAATTGATATCTTCTGGAGCTTCTTCAAGCTTATATGGAGAAAACCACTTTGGGGATTCTCGCTCTATAGCAGGTGATTTGATAGTGATTACTCACTTAGCATCCTTGGATGATAAAGCAAAACTTACTGATGTACTCAGCATCACAATCGCACTCACTATACACAAAAATTTTTTTATCATTGTATCGCTTTGAGTAAGAGATAAATTATTCAGGATATATTTCAATCAACTTATCTTCTATATACTGCACAATTATTTCTTGACCATTAAGTGCCTTGTAGTCTTCAAGCGTGGTCACTGTTCTTAGATTATATTGAGATCTTATTTTATTCAATACTTTTACCATATTTACTATAGCAAACTTCTTAGAATTTGTTCTTAGTCGACTAATCTTGGTTACTGCATCATCTATTTGTCGTCTATAATTTGGGTCGACATTTGCATATGGATCAAAAGGCGCTCATACTGGTTCTCCTATATATTCTCAGTGAAGCATCCATCTACCCTCTAGTCCAAATGTACAACCAAACACTAAAGCATCAGCACCACTTCCGTCTCGACTCAAAGCGCTTACTCAAGTGTATGGATCTATATTATATGATTGTGTAGTGATGTATTTGAACAAATCATACCCTCAACTAGCGTTTCTCTCAAAATACCAAAACTCATCTCATACATCCATTCTCATCAGATTTCCAAAGATTGATTTGAAGTCTCCCTCTTTATCTTTGTAAAAATTGGAGTGACCAAAATCCACACGTTTTCCTCGATGTCCAGGTCTTACACTATTTACATACTCGATGATACCGTTGTTGAGGTACTTATTGATGCCGATTTCACCACCACTTACCATAGTATTGAAGTCGCTTGATCCTGGAGGGATTTTAACTATAGGAGTCACCAGACCCAAACCTGGTATCACAAGATACAGATCTTCGTCTCTATATTGAGGCATAGGAAACACTTGATCGATCCAATACCTAGCATCCTCTGGAGCTGTAGCTTGATTGTGTGGCACAAACCAATTAGGTGCAGTATACTGCAATGCTGGACTTTCTAGTACGAGATCACCATATATGGCTTCTTTTTCTGCTATGGTACTAATAGCAAAAGTTGCACCTCATATACTTCATATCAAAAATGTTATTAATAGAATCAAAAATCTCATGATTTTGCAAAATGAATAAAAAATAACGAGTATTATAGTATATATAAATATCGTATTTGCAATCAGTGAAGTTAGACTTCACTTTGCAAAATGAAAATTTACTACATTGAAAATGTTTGACGTGATACAAGAACGAGAGTTATGGTAGCATAGATCAGATGACGAGCTGGTTTTGTTCTATGCAGCCGTATGTCAATATTGAGCTATTGCGACCAGCAAAATCCCAATACTTGTCGACTATATCACTAGCAACTAAACCTGATATATCCCATCATTGAGCTAGTCACAGCATGACCACCATATGCTTACACTTGATGATATCTGATGGATCCACATCCACACCGATCATACCAAGACTATGAGCATATACAAATGCAGGATATAAAGCACTCTCACTAGGTATATACGAAAAATCCACATTTTGTGACGCAAAACTCATATCAGATGATGTATACGTACTCCACAACAAACTAATAAATTCGCCAAAAGCAACTGGCTCTTCTGTTCCAAAATAGCTAGAGAGCACATTTTTTTGTGTTTTTTTTGTAGATAATGAGGGTGCTTGTGAGGATGGTGAGACTGATTGTGTGATCAAATCATTGTCTAAAGAGTCTATTGAGTCGATAAGTGAGAGAAGGTGCTGCTGAGTGATAGAGCTAGTATTGTTTTGAGCAGTAGATGGTTTTTGGATACTCAAAAATACGTGATAAAATCACAATCATACTACGCTTATACCCAATAATACAAAGGTATTATGGAGGATATGCCTATAAGATCTTTTGTTGGGCAACAACAAAGCTGTCAAGCAATATAGCAGCATATATCAACCAACTATGCCTAAAGCTATAGGCATAAAACTCAGTAATGGTCGGTTGAAATATCGATAGAGGCATACAGCATATGTGCTGACCAAATAGAGAGTGAAAAGGCTTATATTATTTCACAAGATATATTTTTTGGAATATCGCAAATAGAACAAAAAAATCAAACAACATATCGCTGAGACATACACCACATATAGATTATCAAGTAATAATCAAACAACAAAAGACAAAAATACAAGTACAATAAAAAGGATATTGAGAGTTGTTTTTTTGATCATATGAGATGACAAAACAAAAATTACTCTGACTGATCGATAAGATCTTGATCAAGTGGATTTTTTCTTCGACGTATCAATACAGCTACAATCGCAATAAATAATATCACAAATGTGATGAGGTAGATCATAATTGAGCTAAGCTGGATATTGGTATAATATAAATAATATGCAATCAAAATTGTAAGTGTGCTAGAAATCAAAAAATTCATAATAAATCTTTCTAGTGCATTGAGACTAGTATAGTGAAAAAAAACATACCCTATCCAATATCATGGAAGATATAGTAAAAATAGTACAGAAAAAAATATCCAAGCCATCTCGGCTAGCAATCACTGTTGGGGAAACAACATCAAAAAGAGTAACACTCACATCACTCATTGGGTTGTTAGTACTGACAACAATTTGTAATGCATCTCAACAAAAATAATTAAAAATAAGGAGATATATTGATCAACAATCTATATATCATCAATCTACGAGATATACACAAAATATCAAGTCTCAAAACCAAAATTACCTCCCAATTATAATAAATAATTGAGAGGTAACTAGTGGCAAATTACTCTATATACACATTATGAAAGAAATTCGATACCAAATTTTTCTAACTTTCTACTCAGTGCAAATAGTAGATTTATAGGGACTGAATTATTTCAACCAGTGGCCTGCAATACTGCAGGAAGTACAATTGGAGATGGTAGTTGAGGCATTACTTTTGGAGTTATCATCTTCTTTTTTATTACAACTTCTTCTTTTGGTACTACAATCTCTTCTTTAAACTCTATGCCACAATTAGCGTTACATCCATCTCAACTTATATTGTTACCGTCATCACAAGTTTCGTATGCTTGATTGATTTTGCCATCTCCACAAGTAAATATCTGAGTCGGAGTGCATTCAGCACCAACACATACTTTTGGTTCAGGATCCACCTGCTCTATCATACAATTAGCATTACATCAGTCTCAGTTTATATAATTTCCATCGTCACATTGTTCGGTTGATCTTCTTATTCCATCTCCACAGAAATTATTACTTCCACCTCTTGACCCTCCTCATCCAGATGATCTTCTGGTGATAGTAGCGGTAGATATATCATGATCATCTTCATCATTGGTTCATTCTCCATCTTCTGTCACTACATCATCATCTAGGTTGTCATTACTTGGATCAATATCAGTTGTACTATCGATATCATCACCACTATCTCTTGTGATCTCTGCAATATTTTCCAATTCACCTGTAAATGCTCCATCTACTATCAAAGATATGGTTCTGCTCACAGAAGACCCTGCAGCTATAGATCCAAAATCTAACACTACTTCAGAAGTAGTTTCAGATACAATAGTTGCTGTGGATGAAGTAAATCTAGTATTTCCAGGTAGATAATCAGTGACTTCTACGTCAGTTGCATCTATATCTCACTGATTAAATACTGTGATAGTATACACAATCAGATCACCACTTCTAAATGATGTTCAAGCCGTCTTCCTTAGTGCCAAATCAAATACATCAGTATCGCCAACTACAGTCAATACTGCATCATCATCATCGTCCTCATCCTCACTCATATTTCCAGTCACACTATCTTTGTCCAATCCATTGTCAGACAATATCTCAGCTCTGTTTACAATATCTCCTTCAAAATCTGAGTCAATCGTGAAGCTTATAGTTTCTGTTCTGCTATCTCCCACTACTACTGGACCAAAATCCATCACAATATCACCTGAAGCGTTTGCGGTTGCAGCGTTTGATCATAGAGAAGAGCTAAGATATGTAAGTCCATCAGGTATATAATCTATCACCTGTGTGTTTACTGCTGTGATAAATCATTGATTGAGCACAACAATATCAAAAGTTACTGTATCTCACGGAGCAAATGTAGGTCAAGCTGTGCTTGTATTTAGCGTCTTCATCAATGCCAAGTCGTACATTGGATTTACTTCGCAAGCTTCTTCTCTTGTTAGCTCAAAGGCATCACAAGAGTCACCATCACCAGATGATTGAGTAATAATCGTTCTTGTATCAGTTCTCATACCCTCTACACAAGTCCCCAATTCTCGAGAACTCACAACACAGTCTACATCTACAGTTATAGGGTCTACTACGATTGTTTCTATATCGTGATCATCTTCGTCACCGTTGGTGTTTGTGATGTCATTATCTTCAATTGCTCCGTCATTTGTTGGGTTGGTATCTGTAGTACTATCTATGTCG
>CALHCH010000013.1 GCA_937930555.1 Candidatus Absconditabacterales bacterium
AACTTTGTTAAACATTCTCATTTTTGACTTGAAGTATCATGCACTTAATCATAGTCATAATAACAATGGGACAGTTCAAAGTCAGTATGCTCCTAGCATCAATGCTCATTGTAATGCTGATCCTGTTTGCATTGCGAACAATTGCATACTTTGTGTAAATCAACATGGTAAGAAGAAGGTCAATGCTCATACAAGCATTGCATATTTAGGATCATTAAATTTTTTAATCATCTTCTCAGCTCATCATGGAAGATGGAATCATCGTTTCGTAATACTAGGCACGATTCCAAATATCTGCAATCAAACATATGCAAGTATAATTCACACAATCATCATCATAATTGCATTCACAGATTGTGAGATTTGAATTGTCTGACCTAGATATCATAGCAAAGCTCATCATCACACGAATGCTAGCATTCTTCAAACATGAAATAATCATTGCACTTTTACAAGATTATACCAATTTTTATCTTCAAGTGCTTCTACATAACTCACAATAATTCATCATGTCACAGCAAGACAACTAGAACCACATGCTACCAGTCACACAAGGAAGGCAACTCATAATCACATAGTAGGTCAATAATCTCAAATGTATTGAGTTAAATCTATTTGAGTCGATGCTCGTAGCAACACAAGTATTCATGATCAAATCGCAAATTGCTCTAGTCGTTTATTGTTTTTTTGGTTTGATCATGCCTTTTTATACTCATGTTCTTCAATAAGTGAATAATCATACTCTTTAAGTACGTCTTTCAATTTTTTTAAGTCATTTTTTGACTTATATTCAATGGTCATTTTTCATGTTTTGTGTGTCAGAGAAAGTACCTTAATGCTAGGTACTGCATCTAGAGAATCTCTTAAAACAGTTTCACATGACACACAGTCCATTCATTGGACGTATACTGTTTTTTTCATTACTACAATTTGGTAAATAAAATTATTTGTTTTTGTGTAAATAGAATGTTCATATAAAGATAACAATAAATGCTATCAAGCATAAGAACGGAATCGTAATAAATCATCCATATATAACGTCTGTTGCAGCACAGGATGCTTCATTTCATACTCAACATATTACTGACTTTATTTCGCTATTTGATTTCGTCATTTGAAATCGATATTGGTATGACTCAAGCATAATTCACAATCACGATAAGATAAGTACTGATAAGGTATCGAAACTTTTTTTTAGGAATCAAGTTCATACGATAACTACGATAGGGTACATAAGAATTCTAGCAAATCGACACATTTCACAGGGAGTGAATCAGTTCGATCTTAGAAAGAAATTTCCAGTTTGCACATTAATTATTGGGTCTCAAAACCATCAGTAGTATAAAGATCAAAGAGTTGCTAGTATTGCTTGAGCCAAGATAAGTATATATACTTGGCGTAGATTCATAGAAAGGTATTATAGATTAAAATCATTCCTATTGCATTCAATAATCTGCTATCGCTCGTACGCATATGAGAAATCACAAAACGATTACTCACACCCTAACAAGGTGCTGTATATCATATGCAGATCAATTTTTTTCTTGCAGAGCACAAGTCTGCAACGAACGTAATGATACAATACACGCGTATACAAGAAAGACGATTCATATCACTTTAAGCTCTAATCCATTATATGGTAGGAGGCTTAGTATTGATGCGAGTCAGATGTAAGATGCTAGTGTTATACTACACGCTGGACATCACATCACTAATAGCGAAAGAAATCATCCAACTCATCATAATCATATTTGACGTGCATCACCTGATCTGAAGTAGAGTATCTTATATATCGATATTGAAACAAAAACACTAAATAGTAACACAAATACAAAGAACAAACTAAGTTCAGTGTAAGCAACTACATGTCATTGATTTCAAATAATTAAGTCGAAATCCATAAAATACCATCACAATACTCCTACAATGAATCATGCAATGAGTCATCATAGAAGAGATCGTGGTGATTTGAATACTAACAGAATATTTTCGAAGCATTGAGATCCGGATATCTTCATAGTATTATTTGAGATATCATGAGATAGGTGCATCAAAGCTAGCTGCAGGAACAGCACCTTTAACTAGAGTGAAATCACCAGTTTTATTATTATATACTACATTACCTGGTGTTCCTGTTACTCACATTTTTCTACCAAACGCCATTTGACCATCTACTTTATCAGAAAACTCTCAGCCCGTTATACATTCAGCTATCGCGTCAGCATCAAGACCTTCTTGCTCTGCTACAGCCCTAATACCAGCAGTGTCTGGTTTTCATGAATAAGCGAAGAGAGCTTTTTTAAATTTAAAGAATGATTCATCACCTCAGATTTTTCCAGCACATTCTGCTGCTTGTGCTGCTTCTGGAACAAAAATTGGAAACGCGGAATATGCAATATTTACATCATCTCAGTATTTTTCTGATACCGCTAAAAGTGTTCCATCATTATTCAACCTTTTGCAATACCCACATTGAAAGTCTGAGAACTCAACAATGGTTACTTTAGCATTAGGATTACCTTGAATACGAAGTGTATCATAGAATGTATTAAGTTCATCTAGACCAACTTTTGTTGCTACCGGTGCGGGAGCTGGTTGTGGAGCTGGAGTCGGCTGTGGAGCTGGGGTTGGGGTTGGAGCTGGTGCTGGTGCAACAACATTACTTGGTACTTGAGCAACCTGAGTTCCTCAGTATTTTCATGTGAATCATAATACAAGAGCAAGAATAGAT
>CALHCH010000014.1 GCA_937930555.1 Candidatus Absconditabacterales bacterium
AAGTCATGAAAAACAATTATTATTTATATTTTGATATATTAATATATTTTAACGGTTTTTCAACTATTTTTCGTTAAAATCTTACATATTTCTTTGTTTTTAACGGTTTATTAATAAATAGCTTCGTTATAGCAATTTCAACAATACACGGTTTCCTTTCTATCAGGATGAAAAGTAGTGTCGATGTCTTTATTACATTTATCACATTTTCTCTTAAATAATTTTCTTGGATTTCTGAAATGAATTCTATCTAGATGTCTTTGGTTTGGATGTCTCTTTGGAATAGGGAGATTGTGCCTTCTATAAAAATCTAACTCAGGTTTCACTATTTTAAATAATCTTTGAGTGACCTCACATTTTATAGCCCAATTGAGTATGTCATCAGGAATATTTTTAATAGAATCAGGAAGCTTATTTGCTGGTATTATTTTCTCAGATTTTGGGTCTGGAGATTTATAATCATTCCATCTAAATCAGAGTGCTAGAGCCTGCTCTTTTGATAATGGATTATGCTCATGAGCTACTGTTTCATTGTATCAAAACTGTGAAATACTTCCTGGGAAGAATTCTCACCATTCTCAAGTTTTTCTCATGTGTTCTATTATTTTTGGAACAAGTTCTTCATATTCTTTTTTTGTATATTGTTTATTGAGGATGCAATATTTTTTATTTCTTAGTCATACACAACCAAACAAATAAGAATTATTCTTTGTACAAAGATCACAGTAAATCATATGGTCTGAATGATCCCAACTAAAATTACAAAACATACATTCATTCAAATGAAATCATGAGTTTTGACATTCATACATTTTTGATGAGTGTGCTCACCAAGAAGAGTAATCCATACAGTCTTGAGCATCATGAATGATTATACAATACTTACAATCTCTACAGTTTTGTAAATCGTAACTATAACTAATATTTTCAGAGTTAGTGATGTAATCTGAATGAGTTACATTTGTATTTCAAGCTCAAAATGTCTCTTTATAAATAGCTTTTTCTTTTATATCTTTGAATACTTTTTGATAATCTAGGTTTTTTAATTCTTCTAATTTTTTCAAATATTCATCTTTTGTATATTGTTTATTGTAGATGAGATATTCTCATCAATTGAGATTTGTACAACCAAAGCAATTTTTTAAGTTATTACAATCTATGCATGCCGTGCAGTCTCTACAATCATTACATCCACTACAATATTTCAGATTATATCACTTATCTATATCTAGGCATTCATAACAGTTTTCTGAAAATGTTAAATGGTTAGAGTCAACGCAATAGTTTGAATCAAAAATTGAATAACTATAGAGTGTGTTTTCACATCTATCTGTTTCAAATATTAGATAAGCATTCTTACTTGGTCAGGCTAAATTTACATATGGAGAATTTTCTAGTTCATTATAATCAGTAATGAGATTGCACTTAGGAACTTCTGTTAAGAGTTCATCAAATTGATCAAAAAAAGGTCTTGAGAAATCAAAGTCTCTCCCATAGTCTATAGCATCCCATGTATCTGACCACCAAATGGCTTGTTCATATACTGTATATGGTTTATCTGGAGAATAAATACAGATCATTTCTTCTCATGAAAAATCACATTTTCTTTTGTAGAGATTTCTCTCGTTTCTAAATGCGAATCTTCTCCTATTTCTACAAAAAGGACACAAAGTTGGTGTTGGTAAGCTTTGTTTCTCTCCATTAAAAACAGGAGACATCTTGTCATAAAAAGCTAGGTCTTGATCTGTTATATCAAAGCTAGTTTTACATGATTTACAGTTTTTCTTCTCCATAGTTTTTTATTATTTTTTAATAAACCTCTTTGTTATAACACTCTTCACAATACACAGTTTCAGATCTCTTAGGACTGTATGTACTTTGAATATCTTTTTTACACTTATCACAAGTTCTTTCAAATAATTCTCTTGGATTTCTCATAGCCATTCTATCTAGATGCCTCTTATCTGGATGTATTCTCGGTACTGGGAGCTTATATCTCCTATAAAAATCAAGTTCTTGTTTTGTTATTCTGAATGGCTTTTTTGTATCTTTACATTCTATAGCCCAATTCAGAATATCATCAGGTATGTCTGAGATATTTTCAGGGAGTTTATCTGCTGGGATGATTTTATCAACTTTTGGAAATGGAGGCTGATAATCAGACCAAGTAAATCATTTTTCTAATACCTCAGATTTATTGAGAGTATAGTATTCATTTGCTATAGTTTCATTGTATCCAAATGGACTGAGTGAAGCAGGGAAGAATTCTCACCACTCAGAGTCCTCTTTCATTTTTTCTATTATCTTTGGTACTAACTTTTCATATTCCTCCTTTGTATACTTTTTATTGAGTATGCAGTAATCAGAGTTTTTTATCCCCACACATCAGAAACAATCTTGTGAGTAAAAAGTAAACATGCTATAGTAAGTATTTACGATACCGTAACAAGAAGCGCAAGAAATAATTTGTTCAGCATCATCTCATAAAGCTGATCATAGATATGCTCTTTTCAGACGCAGGCCGTATTGATCTACATCCATACAATCCTCATTTGGTCCATTGTAAATACGTTCGCAGTATTTCATATCACGAGATTCTTGTATATCAAAACATGAAACCACGTCACGACAGTCAAATATATGATCTCCCATTGCATTTTCATTTTGAAGTACTTGTGCAAATTTGCGAGGTTTATCTGCTGTAAATGTTTCAAACTTATTTTTCATATTTTCTATCTGTGAAAAATCTCATGAAAATTTTTCCATAAATTTTTCATACTCTTCTTTGGTTTTTTCTTCGTTAAATATATGGTACTGAGCATTTTGAAGTCCGATACATCCAAAACAATTTTTGCATCCAAAACAATCTCTGAGAAACCATGACTCGCTACAGTTTTGACAGTCTTGAGAATATTTTAGGTCGTATGATTTTTTTACATTGATACATTCATACGTATTTTCACATTCAAAGACATTGAGACTATCAAAACATCTTTTACATTTTTTGAGCCCAGTAGCAAAACAGCAATCCTCATTCATATCTGCATGAAATATGAAGTAACAATTTTTATCAAAGCCAGCATAGTTGGTGAAATCTGAGTTTACATCCTCTGTGAAGTTTGTAAACATAGATGGTACTGGAACGGTTTGTAAAAGCTCATTAAACTGTTCAAAAAATCATCTAGAAGGATCGTAGTCTCTTCCATATTTGGTTGCATCAAACTCATCTCACCACCAATTTTCTTGCTTATAAACCTCACGACTTGATTCAGGATGAAAACATGAGAGGATACGATCTCCAGAGAGGTCACATGTCCTCCAGTAAAGATTACTCATATTTTGATGGATGAGTCTATATTGTTGTCTGCACTTTGGACACATGGTTGGAGCTGGAACTGAGAACTTGGTTCCATTATATGTAGGAGAAATTTTGTCGTAAAACTCTAAATCTTTATCAGTTACATGAAAAATAGCAGAGCAGTCTCTACACTTTTTTTCTTCTACGATTTTCTCATTTTTAAATGACATCTTGAAATATTTTTAGTAAATAGATTTATTATAACACTCTTCACAATATACAGTTTCTTTTCTTTTCTCAGAGTATGAGCTTTGTATTTCTTTTTTACACTTATCGCATTTTCGAGAGAAGCAATTAATTGGATTTCTAAATTGC
>CALHCH010000015.1 GCA_937930555.1 Candidatus Absconditabacterales bacterium
TTGATCACGAAAAATTTGTCAACCTAGAAAACAGCTCGTTTCCTATCATTGTATGAGACAATACCTGGAGACTAGAAAAAACCAGCATCGTCAAGCATTTTGACAATGCGGCGACACGATACGGTGATCTCTACCTCATCAATGAAGATCCAGATGAGAGAGGGACCTATGCAGGAGTAGCGACATTCAATATCGTCAATGAACAAGTCACTGACGGCAATATCAGACCGATAGAGTTTACCGATAGCCGTTATGAGTTTAGCCTGACTGATATACCTCCATTTTTTCAGGCGGATCTGATAGGTGATGAGATCGTGATCGAGTCTACCACTATCGTCCCTACAGACACCACTATAGTACAAGTAGAATTGGATACAGAAGGCGATATAGACACAACAACTACACAAATAGATGACTCCGACGAGACAGAGACCGCCACGGTCGTAGAGACAGACATCGCTGTAATAGATACTCCAGTATGTGACACCGCAGACTCACTAGAGAGCTGCGATCAGCTAGCAGACTGCGATCGAGTGACAGCAGTATGCAATGGTCGTATACCAGTGCTATGATGTGTGGAGATAGGTGATGATTATGAGCCGAAGACGTGTGGATAAGTATTTGACAAATATAAGGTCTGTCTATAATATTTATGTATGATAAGACCTAAATATCCTGTTATTGAAAAGACTACTTGAGACATGTTACATCGATTGGATGGAAGAGATTTTTCTCATATCATTCTTGAAGATGAGAATGGTGAGCAAGAGTTGGCTAGTGATGCTAACAAAGATAAGTTGCAAAAAGAATTGATAGATATCGTTAATGGTAATCTGCGAGACCATTTTGATGAATTATGAATTATTTACAAAAATATTCCGACAAGTAAACGACATTTTTCAGTTGATATTGGGGAGCGCGATTGATATTACGATCCAGAAATAAATCATATTTTTGCAGATTGTGATTTCAGATGAATTTATTTAACTCTATTGCATGAATGATGGCATTATCAACATGCTGATATTCAAAGAGAGCGAGATCCTTCGTTTTCTTTAAACAGGAGAGCGTGATTTGATTTTTGATGACCCAATAGTGAAAATGGGTCTTATCAGGTCTTATGATGATTTATCAATGAGTGAATAACTCAAAAAATTGCTCTTGAGATAGTGGAAAATACAAAATTGGAAGTATGAGCTATTCTAAATTGAAAATCTTTAGACTTAGATTCTAAAGATATTCATAGTATTCTCGAAACTGACGATACTTACCATGCTGAAGTAAATATAATTAATCATTTAGTTGAGTGAATAGCTAAAATAAAAAACATAAGCATTGAACAAAGTCGAAGAGAACTGCAAAAAGCAAATATATACTGAGACTTTGCTTACTTAAACATAATTGATCAACTATATTGAACTGGCACTTTAGAAGAAATTGCTAATTATAATATCGGTAATCTGTGAAGATGGAAAGAATTTAAACAGAATAGGCGCATTAAAAAAATGATCAATCATTTGTTGAAGGTGAATGAAAAAATAATGAAATTATAGGCTTTTTCTGAGTTCTTTCATTGAAATCTCCTCCCAAACCAACATAAACACCTTAATGAACCAACCAGTTACTTCAGTCAGTCAGAGACCCAAGGATTTTTCGGAATTTGTCTGACAGTCACATATCAAATCTATCCTAGAGACTGCTATCCAGAGTGCTCTCACCACGACCAAGCCACTTGGGCATCTACTGTTTTCTGGTAGTAGTGGATTTGGCAAGACGACACTGGCGACGATCACGGCGAGTATGCTCGAGGCTCGTATCAAGATCATCACTTGATATGCTATATCCAAGCCATCCGAGCTCATCTCGATACTCAATATGATCGACGAGTGAGATGTGTTGTTTATCGATGAGATACATAGACTCAGAGCTCCTGTAGAGGAGGTGCTATACACTGCTATGGAGGATCACTGCGTAGATATGGTGATGCCAGACGGTCACCATATCAGACTCCCCGTCTCTCCATTTACCCTCATCGGCGCCACTACCAAGCTCGAGTCTCTCACTCCAGCGTTGAAAAATAGATTTGTGTATCAATTTCATATGGAGCCATATACACAGAGTGAGAAACAATCTATCGTCCGTAGGTATATCGATCTCCAGCAGATCTTCTGTGATGACACGATGATAGTCACTATATCCGACCATATAGCATCCGTACCTAGGCAGATAGCCAACTTTTGTCATCAATTAAAAGACTATCTCATAGCACACACATCCGATACCAAAGGCAAAATCAACAAAAGTACCCACACTCACGCATTGACGACAGACATACGGACAGACTTCCGATCTCGGACAGCACTAGAAAAAGGCGGTATCACACCACTCCACCAGCGCTATCTCAGCATACTCTCGGAGTCAGAGACCGATCCCGTCTGACTCAGGACCTTATCGGCCAAACTCGGTATGTCAGAAAAAGCTATCGAAAACGATATAGAGCCATTGTTGTTTGAGCTGGATAGAATTAGAAAGACTAAGAGGGGGAGGGTGTTGAAATAGTTGGTATATGGCTATCGCAAATCCTCCCCAGCCCTCCTTTGTCAAGGAAGGAGTACGTAAGGTTTGTCATCCTGAGCGTAGTGCAACGGAGTCGAAGGGTGCGACTCACGTTGATTAGTAATCTTACAACAAACCATATCATGAAAACATATCGAGTATATATAGTACAATGCAATGATTGAAGCTACTATACATGAGTGGCCAATAACTTGGAAACAAGGCTACAGGAACATAATTATTCAGAAAATAAGAATAGCTACACATACAACAGAAGACCAGTACATCTAGTATATCAAGAAGAATGATGATCTATACAGGATGAAATACAGATAGAAAAACCAAATCAAGGGTCGATCTAGACATAAGAAGGAGCTGTTGATATCTTGAAATCACGATGAGCTAAAATGAGTGAGATAGTCGCACCCTTCGACTATGTCTTCGTGCCTCAGACAAGCTCAGGATGACAGCGAGAAGGCAGCATTTAGAAAGTAAAGTTTAAACTAGAGCTTGTCATTCTAAGTTGAGCGATAGCCCTATATGTCTCCCCCTTGATAAAGGGGGATAAGGGGGATTTGAAAACAATTGAAAACCAATCACTATTGACTACAAACAAACCAATGAAAACTAAACTTCTCTTCACCTGAGAGTCAGTATATCAAGTCCACGAAGCACTTTCTTATCGGAAAGATAATTTTGTGAATAAATACGGTAAAGAGTGACTGCATATATTTCGTCATGATGAGCTGGATGTAGGTCAGATACAGTCGGCACTGATGGGAGGTGGGTTTTTTGCCGCCAAAAGTCTCGTGGTGATATATGGTATCCCCAGAGACAATATCACGACCAATTCAGCTAAGGCAGCTGAAGCGCAGCCTGTAGAGGAATTGCTACAAAAGCATCGAGAGCAAATACCAGAAGACAATATCCTCATCCTCGTGTCCTACAAACCAGACAAAAGGACCAAAAGTTATAAGTTTTTTTCCAAACATGCAGAACTCAAAGAATTTAAACCAAAAAAACCGAAAGATCTCGTACCGTTTGTACTAAGTAGGGCGACCAATCTCCAGGACGAGACCAAATCACTGATCTCCACAGCTCAGGCACAGATGATCATCGCCAGCGTAGGACCCACTATGTACAATCTCGCACACGAATCACAAAAACTCCAATACTATGCCCAATACCATCAGCTAGAGATGCTCAGTGACGAACAAATACAGGGCCTGATATACTCACAGTCCGAGTGAGATAACTTTAAAATCCTAGATAGCATTGTCACCGATCCATCCAAAGTCATACCCCTCATAGACGAGGCAAGAGATGACGGTACGGATATTTTTCAGTTTTTGGGTATGTTGTACCGATGACTCAAGATCATCCTATGAGTGTGTGAGCTACACGATGCAGGCGTCACATCTAGCAAGGAAGTTGCTAGCACGCTCAAGGTGCATCCATTTGCCGCATCCAAACAACGAAGTAAGGCCCAGACATTTCAATCAAAAAGGACTCAGATAGAGTCATTGTATCTCTCACTCCTACATATGGATCGAGACATCAAGACTGGGAGATTTCCCGCTGAGTGAGCATGGGTGCAGATCAAGAGTCTAGTGAGTAAGATTGGGTAAGACTTTCTAGATATAAAAAAAAGCCTACCACTCTCATAATTCAGAGGAGAGTTTTGGTAGACATCTTAGTTGCAATTTCTTGACTCACTGGATACTCCTCAGTATCAGATACAGAACTACCTGCAATAACTTTAAGATCCAACATTACAGGTATTTTATGCAATTTGCTGTATATCACCATCAGTGAAAAGAACTGTGTTTCAATAAATTGAATTGAAGGCTTTTTCTTGTCATCTGATTTAAATATAATTTTAATACTATGTTCGAGCAAAATAATTGATCTTATCTGGCATTTTAACGCATCCAAGAAATCCTCCATTAGAAGATACTCACTAAAATCATATTGTAAGTTAATTGAACTATCGTTGATAAAGGACGACAAATCATCAAAAAGAAATTCATTTATTCTGTAAAGATAGAAGCAATCTTTCTTATCTTGTCGATATGTAAATCTCAAATGATAATCACCTTTTCTCACACAATCAATCTTTTTTATATGTACGGTATTCATATTCACTTTTTATTGATCAGCTAATACTCTCTTTGTGCACACTAGCCTTATCTACCAATGATGCATCCACCTCAAATGACATACTGACAAGATCTGCATCAAAGCGTCTAGCCACCATAATCGCGGTTAGATGTGGCATTGGGCACATAACTTCTCCAGCTACATCTCTGAATAGCAATACTGCAGAATGGACATCAAAAATGATTTTGGTCGGCTTGGCATCCTTAGCAACATTTTTTCTCAGTAATTTATATATAACATACGAATTACTAATTTTTGAATTATTAAATCGCGAATCTTTCATTAATCCATCTATTTCAGATCGTAAATGATCTAAAATCGTAGGAAAGAAAAATACAACTTTGTGGTTATCTTCACCAACAAGTAGTGAGACATTGTTGTTTTTATGATATTCTTTAAATTTCATGATAATGTAACTCATTTTCTTTGTTTTTTTTATTTTTTAATCACACCTCCCACGAGCATATAGCCGTAGTGATGCCTTGTTTCGTATACATTAAAGAACATTTCCCTTAGCTTTACATACTATATATAGTATACATCATATATTGCAAGAGCTTCTCATCTGATTTTTATTATGAGAGTTAGCATACTTCATCTGATACTCCCGTAGCAAGTATCCTTGTCGGATTATCACCAAAAAACGAAACTACTTTATCCTCACCTCTTTCAGCTCATACTCATAGCCATTATCAGCGAGTAGTGTATTTAGCTCATCACGGAGCTGGACTCTCGTCACAAACCACTGCATCTTGTCCTCTCTCGGATCGAGCTGGATATGTAGCTTATGCCATCTCAGATATCCAGACAGCTCGTCAGGATACTTGCTTTTGTGTTTTATTGATTGTATGAGAAATGCTCCTATACTCAGTTGAGTGAGGTTTTTTTGCCAGAGTCTTTGTTGGAGGTGGGTAAACGCGTGTTTCATAATATATGGTTATTGGTTATTAGTCATTAGTGATTGGTACTTTTGAGCGTACCAATAACTAATAACTATTCTTCATATCCTTTTTCATTCTGTGCTATATACTCATAAGGCAGTTTCTTTATTCGAAACAGATATATATTAGCTCCAAAAAATATCAGTGCCATAGCACCAAATACTAACAGCTTGCCTACTCTATCCGTGCCCAGGCTCAGCATCACTGTCATAAAAAACAACGACCATCATCGGATAAATGCCCTCACCTCGTGTCTGTTTCGACCCATGGTCATGAGTCTATAGTGCAGATGTATCCACGTGCCATCAAACGGTGAAACGCCTTTTCTCAGTCTATCTATCATTACCCATATGGCGTCAAATAGAGGTAACGCAAGCACCACGATGATCGTACCAATCTTGGCTCATCATAGCAGGGAAAGATATCCTAGCGCAAATCCAAAATACATGACTCAGACATCTCTCAGGAGTCATCGTGGCTTGTACTCTAGTATGGTCGCGAGCAATGACAACACAAACAACGCCAATGAGATTATCTGCACACGTATCAATAATTCACTCTGTCCCAAGCTCATAAACTCATATCCAGGAAACACCACCAAACCTAGCAACAAAAATATCGTCAAGAAGCCAATACTAGACATCCCCGTCGCCAATCCATATATCCCGTCCGATCGATTGATCGCATTAGTAAACAAGACAAACCGAGCTATAGTAGCCAACAATGAGGTAAAGTCACTGAGCTGTATATATCCTAGTAGTGGTATACTAAGCTCTGTGAGTCACACCCCAGAGAGATATCGAGCAGCTCCTGCTACCAGTACCTGTACCACCAGTCTCACTCCTGCAGAGAGACGATAGCGACTATCTACGATACGTCACATCTCATCCACCACCGACATCGCAGCGATGATCCCACCTCACACAAACAACCCCAAAAACTCACGCCCAATATAATCCAGATCGAGCATGACCTTGGAGATATACAACAATACAATAAACAAAAAAATAACCACAACTCACTGCAAGGTAGGTACAGGATCTCTGGCTGGGACATCCTTTCACGGTTTGTCTAGTATGCCAAGCTGTGCAAAAAGCGTACGACCTCATCGCAGACCCAGTGCTCACACTATAATATATATCACAAACAGCTCAAAATTCATATCATCTCCTATATACCCATCATTGTCAGGAGATCAAGAACAGCTCCTGTGGAAATAACGGAGATATTGTGTATAGTATGCTAACTGAATTTTTGTATTAGTATCTATCTATCAACCATATGAAATACCAACAAGGAAAAATAAAGCGTGAACACTGAGTGATGAAAGAGTTTGAATGACTGCTATGACGTATGTCCAGCATCAAACAAATCAAAAGAATCATACCAGGCAGGATACACAACTCCTCATGATCTTCTTCACACAAAGGTATCAGCTTTTCTTACACCACACACTCAGGACTCAAATTTAAACTAAATAATTGAGGTACTTCTCAGGAGTGTTTTGTGATATGTGATGCTACAGACGCCAAAGATGTAGTGAGAAAGGTAGAGATGCTGGGATAAAAAAATCCGCATATGTATTTTACATAGACGGATTATAGATGACGAATAATTTCGAAATCTAGATAACAGATTTCTCAAAATAACCTACAAATTTAACCTTAAGAGAATCCAATACGAGAGAATGAGTATTTGGATCTGAGAGCTTAAGTGCTCTTAATGATTTAATTCTCAAGTCCTCTCGAAGAGCTTTGAATTGTTGAGCTTCAGCAATTTCTTGCGGCTCAAATATCAGCATATACTCTTTTTTTTCTTGTCCAGAGGCTGTTAAACCTTCATAGACATCAACATGAATTTTGACCGTATACGCATCAGTACTGTGATGCTCACTGTATGAATCCCAAGCCCTTTTTCCAGCATCAATAATTTCTTGTTTTTGTCCTTTTGAAATCATTAGTTGTATTTTTAATTTTTATATAATTAATATTGTCAATACATATATACCAATATATATAAAATATGCAAGAGCAAGATATCAGCTCAGCTAGTACCATATACCAACAATCATACCATATATGTTGTTTGATAAGAACGTAAAGTCGCACACTTCGATTCCGCTTCGCTACACTCAGCATGACAATACTCAAGCATAAATAGCTTAAAAAGACACGTATCCATTGATATAAATCATCAATTATTCATTATTAATAATTAATTAATTCATGCTCTCACCTATAGAAACCACACAAGTAACGCAAATCATCACCAACTATCACGAAAAAAACAAGAGGGTACCATATATCGGCGATTTGGAAAACCATCCGACTTTCGGACCATTTTTTGTAGATCTTGATCCTGAGGACAAGATTGAGGTCACAGAATTGATCAATGCATACATCAAGGCGCAGATCACGGCCGGCAAGACAAAGGGTGCGGAGTTTTTTAGGAGATTTTACAATCTCAATCAGGATGACTTCCGACTATTTAGAGATCTAAATTCGGACAAAAACAATATAGATAGTGAGGATTTTCAAGTCCTGTGAAAAGAATTGCAGCAGGAATTGTTTAAGTACGAAAATATGCTCACCAGAAATATGACCAAAAGGTGATATGCTCTGGACAAAGTAGTGAGCGCATTTTATGATATGGTCCATGCCTACCTACCACGATTTAGTTTTGTCAAATAAACAATCGTCATTGCGAGGAGGTCACGACGTGGCAATCTCATGAAAGTAAGTGCTACTTTATTGATATATCAAAACGTAATGAGATACCTCCTGACTATCATCATAAGTCTAATCGTAAGTGCTGCTATGACACAATACTTGCTGCAGCATACTACCAGCGATATTGATACACCAGATCCCCAACCAAAAAGAGTGGTAGATCTTGAAAATTTTGGTCTACAGGATCTACAAGACGAACTCACAGAAACAGTAGATACAGTAGACGATAGTGTCGTGAGCATCCTTGCAAGCAAAGATTTTGTGTTGTACGATGGACGACAAGCCACATGACTGATCCAGCAACAAGTATGATGATGAAGCGGTATCATCGTCTCTAAGGAGTGATATATCCTCACCAACAAACATGTCGTAGAAGATCCAGATGCAAGCTACACAGTGATGTTTGCTAATGGTGAGGTCGCAGAGACCACAGATGCTCGGCTGGACAAGACGCTAGATATAGCAGTACTCAAAGTAAACAAAAAATCATTGGGCGATAGAACGATAGCCCAAGCAGTACCTTTTGGTCAAGAAGTCCAAGTAGGACAATTTGCACTAGCAATTGGTAATGCCTTAGCAGAATTTGCAAATTCGGTAACGTTTGGTGTAGTATCAGGCAAAAACAGAAAACTCACGCTAGACAATGATAATCTATATGCATGACTGCTCCAGACAGATACATCTATCTCAGAATGAAACAGCGGGTGACCATTGTTTGACCTAGATGGTAAGGTGATAGCTATCAATACAGCTGTGAGTGCGTTTGGAGAAAACATATGATTTGCTATACCTATTTCACAAGAGTTTGTGGATGCAACTTTGGCATCAATACAAAAATATGACACCCTAGCGAGACCATTTGTGTGAGTGCGCTACGTAGATCTCACGGTCGAGCTGGCCAAGGAGTTTGATACATCATATACCCAGTGAGTATATATAGCTGAGGTAGTGCCTGACTCACCTGCAGATCAGATTGATTTGGTAGCTGAGGATATCATCACCCATATAGACTCTATCCCCGTCGATACCACCAATCCATTTTTGTATCAGTTGTTTACCAAGGCTCCAGGACAGATCATCACACTCACTGTCATATCAGATGGGGTACCTAGAGATGTAGAGATGGAGCTCTCAATACAATAACCAACATCCCCCACAATCACCTCAAAACCAAAAGAGAGTTCTTCTGATTTCAATTAAAAATAGTCAGCAACTATTCTTCTGACCAATGAAGCTTGTACACATATGGCACAATCCCTAACATCTCACAAACCACTTGACAGTAACACATCATCATTGTGATCAGCACATTCTTGTATTTCCACTAACAATTATTACTTATTAGGTATTCATCATTAATTGACCCTCATGATACGAAATTTGTTGATAGCTTTGACTATGATCATCTGATGACTACTGGCACTATATGGTCTCATCATCGCTAGAGCCCCAGACCTCAAGGATGAGTTTGATAAGATCATCCCTCTCCAGGGAGCTGTAGGTATTATATTACTTTTGATGGGAATAGTCGATTTTCTACATATATTTGACTACCTGTTGATGTTTGGATACAATACACTCGGAGCCTCACTATCTATTGCTTCTGTATTTACCAAGCTCATACTGTGATTTGTCCTGAGCTACGCACTCCTAACCAAATACGTGTTTGCTCAAGCGCCCAAAAACAAGAAAAAATGAAGAAAGAAAAAATGAGAACTCACTCGAGAACAAAAAACTGAGAAGATGTACAAAAAACTCACCCTCATCCAGGTCCCATTTGGATTCATTTCTATCCTGCTGGGAATCGTTGCTATTGTGTTTATGGTGATGAGCTTGTTTAGTTAATATAGTTTGTGTAATAAAAAAATCGACCAAATATATCTTGGTCGATTTTTAATTAAAAATAAGTTTCAGCTACTTTTTTCTTGGTGCTTTGATGCTTATATTTTTCAGCTCTTCGATATCAACAAATTTAATACCAGTTATTGAGCATATATAACCAAGAAAAAGATCTTGTTTGGAGCGAGATCCCTTTCCAAAGCTAACCTTATGAGATGGTATTCTGTAAGTGATATACTCCTCATAAACCTCATGTTCTTTTTTGCACTGAGGGCAGTACATATTTTTTCCCTTTTTAATAGTCATTTTATTTTAGTTTTGATGATTCAATATCATCAAAATGAATATATTTATCATATATTATTTGTCAACACTAATTCTCCCCATTTCCCTCGTTTTCATCTCCAAGCTCGCTATCTTATAGTTATCGATTTAGATCTCTACATCCCGTGGACACGGGATCGAGATGACAGCAGTTTTCTTAACTCTTAATTCTGTATTCTTAATTCTTTTTTATGGATATCTACGAATTTGAACTACGCTACAAGGCATATGATGGACTCTCTACCGCTCTATGATTGGATCGAGATGAGTCGGTACTTTTGTGATTGGTGCCCAAGACTGGTGGATGAGTGCTAGAGACCAAGCTCGTAGAGACATCAGTAGAGACACTACATATCAAGACACTTGAGACATATACAGATCACAAACAATCTATCATAGACTCCTCTACACAGATCGTAGAGCTTACAGGCAAGCCACTCTCAGAGTATATACAGAGACTAGAATACGAGCTCAAGGTGGTGCACGAGATGTGATACAATACCTACTTTCTCATCGTAGAGGACTATATATCACGAGCCAGAGACCATGATATAGTCGTGTGACCTGGGAGATGATCGTGTGCAGGATCGCTGCTGTCATATGCTATATGAGTGACAGATCTAGATCCATTGCAGTATGATCTGATTTTTGAGAGATTTCTCAATCCTGCGCGTATCTCTATGCCAGATATAGATACTGATTTTGAGGATACGCAGAGAGATAGGGTGATAGAGTATATGTCACACAAGTATGGTGCATCCAAGGTAGCACATATCGGGACATATATGACACTGGCAGCCAAAGCTGCATTTAAGGATGTGGCGAGAGTGATGGGAGTCAAGTTTGTAGATGCAAATAGACTAGGAAATCTGATCACCGAGTCTACCATACCAGACTCTATAGACAACAACAAAGATCTCCAAAATGCGATCGCTGATGATAGCAGACTGAGTAAGATCATAGAATACGCTACGGCCCTAGAAGGAACGGTCAGACAGACTGGTGTACATGCCTGTGGGATGATCATCGCTCCAGAGGATACCCACCACTACTCTGCCATCCAGCACCCACCCAAATCTGGGAGTAGCTCCAGAGATGAATCTAGAGTGGTATCTCAATATGATGGGGGTACGGTAGAAGATCTGTGACTACTCAAGATGGATGTACTGGGCCTGAGAAACCTCAGTATCATCAAAAACACGATCAGAATCCTCAACGCAAAGGCAAAAACCGAGTGAAAAGCACTCGAACCGATGTATCAAAAATTTTTGGATACTATGTTGTTTCATCCGCCATTGGATGACACATATGTATACAAAAAGATTTTTTGGAACTGAGATACGACATGAGTATTTCAGTTTGAGTCCGATGGGATGAAACAGTGGTTAAAAAAGCTCAAGCCTACTGAGTTTGATGATCTGATCGCGATGGTATCGCTATATCGTCCCGGACCTATGGAGTTTATCCCAAACTATGTGGATAGAAAACATGAGATAGAGCCTGTCTCATATATGCAGCTAGATCTAGAGAGTACGCTGAGGAGAAAATACGACAAAGAAACGATGGAACAAGAAAAAGAAAAACTCATAGCAGATCTGTGACCTATCATGGATCCTACCTATGGTATCGCTGTATATCAGGAGCAACTCATGCGTCTGGTACAGTCTATGGCAGGGTTTAGTATGTCAGAAGCCGACACTGTGAGGAAATGAGTAGGTAAAAAAATCCAAGCTGTGATAGAAAAAGTAAAAAAAGATTTTGTAAAAAAATGAGAAGAGCATAGACAATACAAACCAGAAACTACTATGTGGGTATACGAAAAAATGATCGAGCCTGCAGCGAGATATTCATTTAATAAATCTCATGCTGCCTGCTATGCGTATATCTCCTACCAGACCGCATATCTCAAGGCACATCATCCCATCGAGTTTCAGGCTGCATTGCTCAGGTCAGCAGAAGAAAGTCCGGATAGGTTGGCGCAGTTTATTGATGAGGCACAGATGCAGTGATATAGCATCCAGCTCCCAGACATAAACACTGCCTACGAGCACGTAGCTGCCATTTGAGACAAGGTATATCTGTGATTTGCTGCGATCAAGGGTATATGATCAGAGGTAGCACAGCATATAGAATCCGAAAGAATCAAAAATGGACCATATACCACGCTCCCTGATTTTCTCACAAGAAACCAAGACTATATCAACAAAAAAACCATAGAATCGTTGACACTCTCTGGAGCACGAGATGGTTTTGCTGATCGTCAGACACTCCGAGACAACGGCAAAAACATCCTCGATCGAACCAAAGCAGAACAGTCTGGATGACAAGCAGCTGGCTTGTTTGCTGCTACGGTAGTGGATGGATCAGATCTCACCCTCACTCCATCTGACCCACCGACCAAAATGGAGATGTTGGCAACCGAACATAAGGTATTCAATACGTTTGTGTCTGGTCATCCTTTTGATGGATTGTATAGCTATATGAGAGGCAAATACGGTTTTATCTCTATGTTTAAGGACAAGGAGTGATATGGTGAGTTTACCTTTTTGTGATATATCAAAAGTATCTCCAAAAATGGAAGATGAGAATGATTTTTTATCAAAATGGAAGATGTATCAGGAGATGTGGAGTTTTATGTGACCAACAAGCTAGATCTAGTACCGTTTATGATCGTGTGAGTGAGATGATATATGGGTAGGAGAGGAAGGATAGATCAGCTCACTGTCTATGACCTAGAATCACTCATCACCAAAGCAAAAAATAACGATAAATACGATGTAGAGCAAACAGTCTGAGCTATCAGAAGAGAGAGATTTGCCAATCAGGATACGCCTAGACCAGTCCCAGCTCAAGCGCAAGTGGCATCACCTCATCCATCTGACATACCACCAGATATGTAATCGACCATGCTAGATCTTGCAAATACTACATACATCATTATCACTATTTTACCATTTTTAGCCGGTAATAGCACAAGCAATGAATTATGATGGAATCGTAGTAAACATTCTCCCTGCAGAAACAATCTCTACAGCAGGATGAGACAGACAAAAACAAACAATTGTGCTTGAAGAAGACAGAGATACTGAGTACAAGTGAGGTATTGTGATAGATTTTTGGGGAGAAAAGTGCTCCCTCCTTACTGATCTCCAAGTAGGAGAAAAAATAACCGTGTGACTCAATAGCAAAGCTAGAGAATACAACGGGAGATGGTACAATGCCATTACTGGATGGAAGGTAGATAGAGGATCTGCGGGATGAGCTGCACCAGCTGCAGCCGCGGCAAGTACAGTGGCTACGCCACCAAACACCACCACCTCATCAGCTCCAGCAGCAACCAAAACCGCTGATGCACCAAAAACTCAAGAGTATGAAGATGAGCTTCCATTCTAATTACCTAAAGAAAATAGTATAATTAAAAAAACTCACGACGGACCGTGAGTTTTTTTGTTTACAAATTAGAGATAAGAACACAACTAGTCAGTGAGATAAAAATAGAGCCGCACCAAAAAACCAGTAAGACATATCACTCACAATAGAGCAACTGTACCATATCTAGCATCTACCTGCAAACCCAAAAACATCGCTCCACTCAATCCAAGATAACAGATGATAAAAAATGTAACTCACAACGCAATTTTTGCTCGCTTAGATGTTATCATATTTTCACAATACCAATCACTCTGATTTTTTCAATCAATACAACGCTATTTGCGCTACACACTCTTCCAATCAGCGTCCACATCACTACAAACAAAAAATGAAAAAGTATATAGAAGAATATCTCCAACAACAACTCAATGAGCAGCAATATGCTGCAGCTAGTTTTGTCGATGGACATAGCTTGATTTTGGCATGAGCTGGATCTGGCAAGACGAGGACACTCACCTATATGATAGCCAATCTCATATATGGCCACGATATCGACCAAAACAATATACTCGCTGTGACATTTACCAACAAAGCAGCAGCTGAGATGAGGGAGAGATTGAGTAAAATCATCTCTGAGATGGATCTACTCAAAAAATCCTCTACACAGCTCTCATCAGATGACTCTCCAGCAGAGTTTTTGGATGATGGATTACCGCCACCAGATATGCTCCCTCCTGTGGCGCTGGACACTCCCCCACGAGCTCGATGACCTAGCGCATCACAGCAATACCAATGGATCGGTACGTTTCATAGTACGTTTCTCAAGATACTCAAACAAGACATAGAGCATCTATGACTCAACTGGAAAAAAAACTTTGTGATATATGATAGTGGTGATAGTAAAACACTCATCAAAAATATCATAAAATCGAAAGATATGAAAGATGTCGTAGATGCCAAAGAGGCGAAAAATACTATATCAGCGTGGAAAAACAAATGATATATACCAGCACAAGCAGGTCTACACTGTGATACGCAATCAGAAGAGCGGATATTTGAGGTATACCAGGAGTATTGGAAACAATGCCAAGATGCCAATGCGCTCGATTTTGATGATCTTTTGTTGTTGCCTAAGTTGCTGTTTGATCAGCAGCCTGATGTATTGGACAAATGGCAGACAAAGTTTCAACATATACTGGTAGACGAAGCGCAGGATACCAACACCATACAATTTGAGTTGATGCAGAGATTGGTGGGCAAGACTGGGAAGATTACGTTTATCTGAGATGATTATCAGTCGATCTATCGCTGGAGAGGGGCTGTGATGTCCAATTTTCTCAATCTAGAGAAAATGCGACCGGACATCAAAACGTTTAAACTAGAGATCAATTATAGGTCGTTGCCGCATATCGTAGAAGCAGGTAATGCGATCATAGGCAACAACAAGACACAGTACGAAAAAGATATCAAGGCACATAGGACAGGTGACAAGCATATCCGTGTGTTTAGTTTTGCTGATGAGAAGGACGAGGCGATGCAGATCCTGGAGATGATCACCAAGCTCAAGGAGGAGTGAGACAAACAACGATCAGATTTTACCATACTATATAGGACCAATGCGCAGTCTGCTCCGTTTGAGCAGGTATGTATCACAGATGGTCTACCATACAAGATACTGTGAGGTAAGAAGTTTTTTGAGAGGAGAGAGGTTAAAGATATACTGTCGTATATGAAATTTCTCGTCAATCCTGATGATAGCCTGGCATTGAAAAGAATCATCAATACTCCAGCTCGTCAGATCGGCAATACCACCATACAACAATGTGATGATATAGCTGTAGCACATGGTACTACGTTTGCTGATGTAGTGCTACATATAGAGACATACGCTAGCGAGCTCAAGCCTGCCGCACTCACCAAGATCAAAAAGTTTGTGAATATGATCCAACAGATGCTGATCAATCTCACACTCCAGACTCCAGCACAACTCCTAGAAAACATCACCAAAGGCACTCGCTACGAAGAACACCTCATCAAAACAGATGGAAAAGATAATGCAGAAGAAAGAATGTGAAATATCTGACAGCTGGTAAATATGGCAATGAAATTTAGTGATATAGGACTGGACAGCACGACAGAGTTTTTTGAAGAAGTATCATTGCTTACGAGCGTGGAGGAGACCAAGGTAGAGGACGCTGAGGCTATCAGGATGATGACTGTCCATGGTTCCAAAGGGCTGGAGTTTCCATATGTGTTTATTGTATGAGTGGAGGAAAACATCTTCCCATTGCCCAATGCAAAGTTTGATGATGCAGAGTTGGAGGAGGAACGCAGAGGGATGTATGTAGCTATCACTAGAGCACAAGATCAGCTATTTTTGTCACACGCACATAGTAGACAACAACGATGAATGATCAAAAATAATCCACCCTCGAGATTTTTGGAAGAACTCCCGGATCATCTGGTCAAATCGTACGATATGTCCTGAGCGAGCTCATATATGAATGCTTATGATGCCAAAAAACGAGATGAATGAGATCGCGTCACACACAAATTATTCTGACCTGGGACGATCATGGAAGTCCGAGATGGGATATGTATAGCCAGATTTGACAATCCTAAGTTTGGCGTGAGGAAACTGGAGGGGAAATGGTTGAAGAAGGAGTAGAAAAAATAACTAATGAAAAAACCATTGGAATATATTCCAATGGTTTTTTTAGAACTCAAGCAATCTTGAGTTAGTAGACGACTCCAAATACACATACAGAATTTTGTGTATGAAAATCTTCATCCGTCTCAATGAGAGATAAGACTTCATTTGGATCAGAACTTTCAGGCACAGTAAATAAGTTGTTGTCTGTCATTTTGTTTATTTTACATGGTTATCAAATACATATTTTTTCAGAACCCACCCATAGGATGCTCAATTACAATTACTTTACTTGTCTTGTCATAATGCGATAAGACATAAGTTTTTTGCTTCTTGTCTACTAGTTTTTTGACCCTACCTTGTAGGCCCTTATCATATCTATTCTCATTGTATAGGGTTAGTGTCTGCTCACAAGATTTTGCAAGAGCAGAAACGTCAACTATAAATTTCTCTCCACGTCTAATAGGAAAATTCTTAGGAATAGATTTTTTCACAAGCTTTAGAATACTACTCTCCTGCTTATCGAGTTCTGTATACGTCTTCCCCCACAATACAAGACCTAAACTAGTCACTATTGCTCCTATGAGAAATACATAACCATAAGGTATATCTGATTCATGTGACTCTACTGGGATAGCAATGAAAGCAAAAAAAACTATACCAAGCACGGTCATAATTTGTCCCAATACTCTCAAGATCAATCTTTTCTCAAAATTTAAGTTTTCAAACATTGTTTTAATTTTTATTTTTTATTATATCCTCACCCACTCGGCGAGGATTGTCTTTGTTGTCACTTCGAAAAATGTACAATCCAAAAATACTGATTAAAATAGTTGCAATTTGAAATATTTGCAAAAAATTGAGTAGATTGCTATCAATCTCTTGAGTGTGCCTCATGCTCAATATGAACACATTCATTACCAAAAATAATGACGCATAGTACAAAATAGATTTATTTATAATAGAAATCTTATATTGATTGCGATATTTATTTGCCACTCTAGAGACAAAAACAAATAACAATAATCCGAGAATAATCCCAATCGGAGCAGCAAGAAATTTGAATCGATCAATCCAAATAAATAAGAATAAGAACAAGGATAATACAATCACAAAAAGCATGGTCTGTAAAATAACCTTATCAATATTTTTATAAAAAAATGTTAATGAAGCCATACGCTTTTCAGTTTTTTTTGTTAGTTAATTTTTTATTTACTATATATACTCCTACGAGCCAACACATACACGTTTTTTTTAATTTACCAATAATTTTTCTAATTCTATCAATGCATAGGTATGATTTTTATCCAATTGGAGGAGTTTTTCAAACGCAAGTTTTGCATCATCTTTTTTGCCATCTCTTGCTAGGACAAGTCCCTTGTAATATAATCACTGAAGATCTCTTGGGTTAATAATAAGTGCTTTATTTATCTTAGCTAGAGATTCGCTGTTTTGCCCTAGATCATAGAGCACTATACCCTGCTGTACCAGCGCATCAGCATAGCTAGGGCTCAGCTCCAGCACGGTATCAAAATACTCAAACGCCTCCAGTGACAGAGCCTCATCCTGATTGGTAAATCAAAGATCACTGAGTATCGTACCTTTGTTGTATCGATGGAGGTGCTGCTGAGGCTCCAACAATATCGCCGCATCAAAAAACTCCAACGCACTATCTAGCAATCACATATCAGCAAGTACAAGTCATTTGTTGGAGAGAGCTTCTACCATGCTCGGATCGTACGCCAATGCCTGATCAAACATCTGCAATGCTTCATCTACCTCTCAGAGATTATACAGAGCCAATCATTTGTTGTTTCGTATTCTAGGATTGTTTGAGTCGATAGAAATAGATCTATCCAAAGCCACCATCGCAGCATCTATGTCTCACATTCTTGTAAGCACCATACCTTTTTCTGCTCGAGAGAGCGCATGCTCAGGATCTATTGTGAGTGCATCATCAAAACTACTCAAGGCTTGATCAAAATGTCCCATAGCAGCTTGGGTCAATCACTTGGCATAGTGTGATTCCACGTACTCTTTATCTTTGGAGATTGATTGATGAAATGTCCCCAATGCCTCTTGATATTTTCACTGTTCGTGTAGTTGCACTCCTTTGGTGTGTAGATCTCTAGCCTCGGGGTCTCAACTCGCTTGAGTACTACACCCGCTCAACACTCACACAGCTATCACACAACACAAAAATCCCGCTATCTTGTTCATCATACAATCAAAGATAAAAGTCCAATCACGAGTATATACAGAAAATATAGTCTATTGCAATGAATAATAATGATTTGTCACTATACAGGAGATCTAAGATTGCATCGCCTCTATCACCTGTGGTACAAACTCATCCAGCGACATATCTAGATATACCTCACAGTGTTTGAGATGTGCTCTATCTACTCATTTTGCAAATGCTTTGTCTTTGATTTTTTTCTTGATACTCTTGGCCTTCATGCCCTCCATACCAGTGGGTCTCATCAGAGAGTATGCATAGACAAATCATGACAACTCATCCACACTCGCGAGATATTTTCTGATCAGTGAGTCTACTGGTACACCAGTCAGCCATTCTCAGTGTGATCTGATATCGTCTCTGAGGGTCTGCGGCATATCTATCTCATCCATCATCGCATCAAACTCATCCTTGAGATGTCTATCAGCGTCTTTGGCTATATGGTCTCGATCTATATCATGCAGGAGTCCTGTCATATACCATATATCCTCATCCTCTCACAGCTGCTGAGCAAAATATCTCATCACCTGCCCTACCTGTTCGCAGTGACGTCTGGTATCCGTGAGGTACTTGTCTGCGAGCGCATGTGCCTGATCTATACTAGGCAATCACTCATAGCTTCTCTCTATAGCATTAGATATGTTCGAAGTTCAAGTTCATAACGCATCCGCGTTAGCCTGACCACTCGCCTCATCTGACTTCATCTGACCTTCATCTGACTCTTCTGAAGCTTTATGCTGTGGCTTCATCAACGGAAACATAAAGACATCTCTGAGATTGTCCTGCTGAGTGAGTAGAGCTACCACACGTTCTATACCCATACCAAAACCAGACTGACAAGGCATACCATGCTCCATACTCAGTACAAAATCATCATCTCCACGAGTCGCTTCATCGTCTCCAGCATCTACTGCGTCACTTTGTTCGTCAAAATTTTGGACCTGGATGATCGGGTCTACCAGCTCGCTATATGCCTTGCATATCTCTCGACCATTGACCACTACCTGAAACTGCTCTACTATCTCCGCATCGTCATCACTCTGACGAGCAAGTGGCTGCATCGTCTTGGGATAGTTGTATACAAATGCAGGTCATACGATCTTTGGTCTCATAACTTTTTTGTACAGATAGTCAATCAGGGTCGCTGTGGCCTGCTCTTCCATTCACTCTCGTGAGTGTCATGCATTTTTGATGTCTTGTCTGAGCGCATCTGCATCATCCGGACCATATGTAGATATATCGATACCAGACTCTTTGTGGACTCATTGGATATAGTCGATACGCTCTCGAGGTGTAGATCGATCTACCTTGCGGATTTCTCATTGCTTGTCCTTGATAGGTATCACAGGATCCAGTCACAGTTGATCAAATATATAGTCAAACAACTCCTCCATAAATCTCATATTGTCTTCGTAGTTTCGATACACGGCATAGTGCTCTACGACGGTAAATTCTTGCATATGGCTAGGGTCCGATCCCTCATTGCGAAAATTTCTCCCTATCTCAAAGACTTTTTCAAATCTCCCGACGGTCGCCATCTTGAGTGCTATCTCTGGTGCGATCCTAAGAAACACATCTGTATCAAAATCGTGATGATGAGTCATAAATGGGGCTGCTGCAGCACCACTCGCAGAGTTGCCTAGGATAGGAGTGTCTATCTCCACAAATTGCTCTTTTCGGTAAAACTCTCTCAGAGCCTTAAGAAACTGTGATCTAAGCTGAAATCTCTCATAACTCTCCTGATTCATCGTCATATCTAGATATCTCTTTCTGTACTTTTTTTCTTCGTCTTGGATGCCGTGTCGCTTGTCTCCCAGTGGGCGTAGTGCCTTGCTCAGCAATTGATAGGTATCCACAAATATCGTGAGCTCACCATGCTTGGTCACAAACAACTCTCCCGTCACTCACACAAAATCACCAATATCCAAAAATTTCTCTGCGAGCTTGTATGTATTGATCTCCTGTCCAGCTATCTCGATCTCAGTCACCACATGCCTCCCGGTGTAGAACTTACAGAGTCCTTTGACAAAACAGATTTGGATATCTCAAGTCGCATCTCTGAGGGTAGCAAAACTTAGCTTGCCCATCGTACGAAAACTCATCATACGCCCTGCTGTACTGTATACAGGTGTAGCTCCCTCAGACATCAATACATCCGCGTCAGCATATGTATCCGATGATAGTGCTATCAGGTCGCTGATAGCGTGTTTTTTGTTGTATTTGTTGGCATATGGTATGACGCCTGCTGATTTGAGTTGTTGGAGTCTCTGGAGACGAGTTTCGTATTCGTTGAGTGGTGTATCAGACATAGAGAGTAGATAAATGAAGTAAGTGTATATGCTACCTAGTATATAGACATATACACCTAGTGTGCAATATTTTATGTAAAAAAAGATAGGTCCGAAGACCTATCTTTTTAGATATCGCTACTATGAGATATGTAGGATATTATTTACCAAATACATTTTGTACCAATTCTCTCAACTTCTCAACAACATTTTCAAATGTATTGGTAAGCATAGTAAAGAATCACGTATCTGGAAGAGTAACTGGTAGTTCAATTGGTTGTGGTAGTGGTTTGACTGCAACAGGTTTTTTGTCCATGATCTGCTTGATGATATCATCTTCCACTTTACAGTTTGCATCACATCCATCTCCATTGATGACATTGCCATCATCACATTCTTCTGTCATATTGTCAGTCACGCCGTCACCACAGGTAGCTATTACTTCTACTACTTCTATAGTACATACTGAGCTACATCCGTCTCCTGCTACCGTATTTCCATCATCACATTTTTCACCTTCTTCTAGTGCTCCATTGCCACATACAGGCAATACTTCTAGCTCGCAGTTGGTGCTACATCCATCACCACTGAGATTGTTACCATCATCACACTGCTCACCATTTCTCATGACACCGTCACCACAGTAGTTTGCACCTCATCATCCTCCACCTGATCATCTAAGAGTTGTACCAGCACATACACATACTGCATTGTATTGGTCACCAAATGTTCTTTCATTACCATCATCACAAGTCATTCCTTCTGCCTTATCTTCAAATCCTTCGTCTACATCTCCATCGTTATCATCATCTCTACCATTACAGATCTCGTCTGGAGTAGGTACTATGACATTGAGATACTCATTGTCTTCTTCATCTTCTGATTGATCGCCGTCGTCGTTATTTGGTGTACTATCTATATCATCTCCATCATCTGATGAGATTTCAGCTACATTGACTACTCTACCAGTGATATTGCCTACTGTCACAGTGATATTTACTGCAGTAGTATCTCCAGGCATCAATACTTTATTGATAGTGATAGAAGCATTGTTGCCTCCTATACTAGTCCAGTCAGTATCATTGAGTGTCAGTCCGCTTGGCAGACGATCAGTGATATCAAAAGTATTTGCTGTCACGGTACCTTGGTTTTCAACTTCTATTGTAAAGGTAACGATATCTCCAGTTTCTACGGTTCTAGGCTGACCAGCTTTGAGAGACTTAGTCAATGCTAGATCGTATTCTGGAGCTGTATGCACACACTCTCTCACTCTACTGAGAGCAGGACAAGCTACACCATTTCCACTTGGATTTGTCGTGATTGTTCTAGAGTCTGTTCTCGTATCATTGCTTGCACATTCTCAAATAGTCCAAGCACTTACTTCACAATCAATATTTGGAGTACAATCTTGTGTTCTTTCAAGGGTAGGACAAGCCTTACCTCCATATGCTGGCTGTGTGGTGATAGTTCTTGTGTCTGTTCTGGTTGAGCCATTGCAAGTACCTATACTCCAAGCACTTACTGCACAATCTACTGGGTCTACTGGAGTACCAGTACATACACATTGCTGATTGTATGTGTCACCTGTAGTCATATCATTATTGTCATCGCAGGTAGTACCTGGTGTTGTAGATTCAAATCATTCATCCACTGTACCGTCTCTATCATCATCTACTCAGTTACAGATTTCTGTTACTGGCACTACAAATGCAGAATCTTCATCATCTTCAGATTGATTTGGAGTGTTGTTACCTGGCGTACTATCCGTATCATCGTTGTCATCAGTTGATATCTCAGCTACGTTAGTAATTTTGTCCGCGAGGGAGACTACTTTTGTAGTGATATCTACGGTAGTAGAAGCTCCAGGAGCAAGCACTGTATCCAATGTTATTGTAGCAGTATTGTTTGCAGCTGTATTCCAATCACTGTCAGCAAGTTCTAGCTGAGCTGGAAGATGATCAGTAATTTCATAACTATTTGCAGTAATAGTTCCTTCATTAGTTACCTTGATAGTAAACGTAACTTGGTCACCAACTTTTACCGTGCTTGATTGACCAGCTTTGAGTGATTTGTTTAGAGCTAGATCGTATGAACCACACTTTTGTTCTAGTGTCAATACTGGACAGCTCTTACCAGCTCAAGCTTGTTGTGTCGTAACGGTTCTCGTACCTGTTCTCATACCATCTGCTCCACACTCTGTCCAAGTCCACGCAGATACTTTACAGTCAGTATCTACTATACACGTATCAGTATTGCATGCTCTAGATTGAGTTCATGCTTTGCAAGCAGCTCCACCATTTGCTGGCTGAGTGACGATTGATCTAGATCTAGTCTGAGTACCTCATCCACACGTTGCACTACAAGCTGATCGCTCTGACCAAGGAGATTGTATACAGTCCACTGGAGCTGGATCAAAACATCAAGGTCTAGATCAGTTGTTGTCTTTAGTAGCACATTGTGCAGCTGTACCTCTAGTACCATCACAACATACTTCTGTAGGATCTATAGTATCTACACATCCTGGTCTAGATCAGTTTTGATCTTTTGCTGCACATTCTGTAGGAGTGCCTGCAGTACCATCACAGCAAGGTACTCTTGCTACTGGAGGGGTTCCACATCACTGTACATTAGATCCATTTCGATCTGTAGCAGTACATCCAGAACTAGTTGCTGGACTGCCGTCACAACAATATCTAGTCGGATCTGGTGCATCATCAGTACCACAACCATTTAGATCTCAATTGTAATCAGCAGGACAAGTGCTTTCGTTTACAGTATATCTTCCATCACAACAAGTATGACATTCGATTTTATCATCAATTCTTCAGTTTCCATCATCATCAATACCATTGCATATTTCTGTTACTGAGCTATCTTCACCACAGTCTTGCTCGCAGCTAGTTGCATTTTTTGTCATCCCACTTGGACAAGATTCTCATTGAGCTACAGCTATCTTTACATCACAGTTACCTGTTCTTTCTAGACATCCATAACAAATCTCTAAAATAGGTTCTTCGCAACTATTATTGCAAGATGCAAGATCAGAAGCACCAATAGTCGCACAACTCACTGTCATTCATACAGAACCAGCTAGAGTGCAATTTCAAGTATTTTCGTTACAAGCAAAGCATGATTTCATCAATGGTATACCAGGATTGGTATGAGTACATAGATCGCTGTCTTCACCGTAGTACTCACCCTTACAAAACCAAGTTTGTGTTGCTCCAGGAGCGGTATTTACCTTGTCCCATACAAGCACACCTTCATCACAAGATCCAGGACCGCTCACACCACATACACCATCAGTAGGATCTGGGGTCTGAGCATCATATCCTCTATAACAGCAAGATGCTGGAGGGGGGGTATCCAAACAGAATTCACCATTGCTAGATGTGTAATTTCCATGTATTGGATCAAAATCGGTATCTAATGTAAGACACGTACCTGGAGATGCTGTCCAGCTACCTTCTCCATTATCATCAATTTCACATCTATAGTTTGTATATGCCACAGTATTTGCATTACATTCACTATTATCTGGTGCGCCATCTGAACAAATAATACTACCAACACCTACTGTGCCATCACTATTTGTAATAAGTACTTGATAATTACCGGTATTGTCGTCAATACAAGCTCCATCATATTCTGGGTATGATACCCAAGTTCAATTATTGTTAGCTTCGCATCTATATCATTTTACTGTATCAGGAACTTGTCCACAAGACGTTCCTATCACAGCATTGTAGTTATGATAACAAACAGTTGATCACTCTGGATATTGATTATTTGGGTCAAAAGAACCAGACGTACCAAAACAATTTAGATTATCTGGTTGTGGTTGTGTCCAGATTCAATTTTGACAACTAATTGATGCATATTCAAAATTGAATGGTGTAGCACAACTAGCACAAGCACATACACATCCATCATTAGGTCCTGACTGATCTCACTCACCGGTATCATCACTAGGACTTACTGGCGTCCAATATCCAGGATCTTGATCTGTGGTTCCATCTTCATTATAATGCGTAAATGTACACGATGTTCAGATTACATAAGAAGATGTCCCGCAAGACCCTCCTGTAGATCAAGTTGTACCACCAGTTGTTGTACTGCTAGTAGTATTTCATCACGTATTTGATCCTCCTGCATCTAGACATTCATAGCAAGATGTTCAGTTTGAGTAGTATGTTTCACACTGACCACAACCTGAGTTTTGACAAGAAGTGTAGCTAGTAAAGTCTCAAGAGTTACAACTACTCTGCACAGTTGCATTAAAATCCTGAGCAGTATTACTGTTGTTGTAGACTACCATAGCTACTACAGCAAGCAATAGACCCATAAGCAATAATCATAATTTTTTCATTTTTATTATGTGTGAATAGATAAAAACATTTTTCACATAACACAATTTTACGGAGTGGCATTCGATTTGTCAAATTTTTTGCTACTTTTTTAGTATTGTCAATAATAGCTTTAGAAGCGGTTTTTGATGATTACAAAAAAACTCTATAACAAAAAAATCCTAAGAGAAGGAGTTTTTTTGTAATTACATGAGAGCATATTAACAGCTAGAGAGATCTTTCAATACTTGAAGCTCTTGAGCACCTGGAAATTTTTGTCACTCAGGTCCTACTCGGGTAGGATATCATTCTACTCCAGCTTGTGTGCATGCCGCAGCATCTATATCACAATCCACATATGTCACTTGTTCAAACGCACTGGCAAATTTGCTTTTTTGATCTTTGCAGTGACCGCACCACTCAGTACCATACATAGTCCAACCACCCTCTGTCAGGCAGCTTGCCAGCGCTACAGTGTCGTCATCCGCTACTGGAGGAGTACCACATCCACTCAATACAATTCATGCAGCTATTACTCACGTTAGTGTTAGCAACTTTTTCATTTGATCTTAAATTAACAACATAAAAGAATATACTATTACCTGTTATTGAATCTGCATACTATGAAACTCATCTCTCAAAACAAGCGTATTTGATTTGATTATGAAATCACCGACAAGATAGAGGTGGGTATCGTGCTACGCGGTCATGAAGTCAAAGCGCTAAGAGAGTGAAAAATAAACATCAAGGATGCTGTAGCCATTATACATAATTCGCAACTCCGAGTCTACAATATAGATATACCTCTATATAGCAAAACAAACTACAAAAATATCGGACCTTACGAACCTAAATGAAAGAGAAAACTATTGATCAAAAAAAACGAACTATCCAAGCTAAGCAGTAAAATTGATAAAACTGGTGCGAGATTGTTAGTACAGGAGATATATTTCAATAATAAGCAGCTGGTAAAAATCAAATTGTGACTGGGCAAAAAAAGAAAGAAGATCGAAAAAAGATCAGTAATCAAAGAAAGAGAGATGTGAAAACAGATGGACAAAGCAATGAAGCAATATAACTAATAGTAGTCTTTACACCAAAACAGTTTTGTAATCACCATTTGGACATCTAAACTCAAGCCTGGATGCTTCCAACAGCATGAGCTTGTCTTGTTCATCTCATATGCCATATAGGTAGTCTCATACTATGGGCAGTCCTAGCTGACTCAAATGATATCTGATCTGATGTGTACGACCAGTGAGTATCTCAATATCTAGTACGAGCTGTCACTCGGTAGAGCCATCCGAGATGCTCAGTATTTTTGTTATTCATTCTTTAATTGTTGCATTGGGCACTTTGGGTATCACGTCCTCTATTATATAGTGCGGCAATTTACTGTTAGATTCTAAAAACTCCAGCCCTTGTGGAGTGGTATGACTAGTGGCTGTATAATATTTTTTGAGTAGGACTGACTCTTTTTCAGGCAGAGATATCGCCAATGATTTTTGCTGAAACAGCGATTTAAAATGAGCAAGTCACTTTTCTGTTTTTGCTAGTATCATTAGCCCACTTGTATCTTTGTCCAAACGATGCACCAATCAAGCACGGATAAAATTTCATACTGTTGGGAGATGTTTGTAATGATGATATGCTCGAGCTACCACACTAGGAGTCTCAAGATCCCAGACCGAGGTCGGATGACTCAGCACTCATTTGGGTTTGTGGATCACAGTATAGTCTTCATCTTCTACTCTTATTTCTAGATCTACTCGATTGGCTTCTTGCAATATACCTCCATCAACATATCTTTGCATACTTTCAATATTGATTTTTTCACCGTTTTTGAGCATATAAGATTTTTTGGGATACATTGCTTGGTTGTTATTTTGTATCACAACAATCCTTCTACCCTCTATCAAGTGACCAAAAAAACTCCTACTGTACGGCAGCTGAGTTGCTAGTCGTGCATCAATTCTAGATCAGGTTCACTCATACACAAGACTATCTATAGCATCTTTAGGTGTATTATTATCATTTTTCATTATTCGCAGTATATACCATACATTCACTTTTTCAACAAAAAACAAAAAAACTCTATGCGACGATAGAGTTTTTTTGTCATGCGGTTTTTATTCGATACATATTATTTTACTCCAAACAGTTCTCTCACAAGCTCAATAACCGAATGATATATATTGGCAATGAAAGTAAATCATCAGGTAGCTGGTAGAGCTGCAGGAGGAGCAACCTGAGGTAGAGGAAGTGGATTGAATGTTGGTATTGCTTTTTTCTTCTCCATTATTGCATCTATCACTGTTTCTTCCACTTCATCGCGACAGCTAGCATTACATCAGTCTCAGTTGATAGTATTGCCATCATCACACTGTTCTGTAGTATGTAAGAGGCCGTCACCGCACACTACCTGTGCCTCCACTGGCGTGATAACCACTTCTATCAAACATAGATCACTACAACCATCTCCATTAGTGGTATTTCCATCATCACAAGATTCTCAATCCTCTATTACACTGTTTCCACATACTGCAGCTGGCTCTATTGGTTTTGCAACACCTCCTGTAGTCTTACAATAACGAGAACATCCATCGCCGTCTATATTATTACCATCATCACACTGCTCACCATTTCTAGCGATACCATCACCACAATAGTTTACCAAAGTAGATACTCATCATCCTCATCATCCAGAACGTTTTGGTCTTCTCAACTCTCAAGCGCATACACACATATCATTATATACATCATTTATTGTGTTAGAGTTATTATCATCACAAGCTCTTCACTCTGCCATACTTTCAAATCCTTCGTCCACATTTCCATCATTGTCGTCATCTCTACCATTACATGTCTCCTGATTTGATGTCTGCAACACAACAATTTCAGCCTCATCCTCATCGTCTTCTGACTGGTCACCATCGTTATTATTTGGCTTACTATCAATATCCTCTCCATCATCAGAAGATATCTGAGCTACATTGATTAGAGTACCATTTATGTCGCCTACCATCACAGTAATATCTACATCAATAGAATCACCTGCATCCAGTGCTTCATCTACAGTGATTTCAGCATTGTTTCAGGCAATACTCATCCAATCATCATCATCTAATGTGAGTCAGCTTGGTAGATTGTCCTCAATAACAAATGAGCTTGCAGTCACTGTTCCTTGATTAGTGACTGTGATAACAAATGTCACTCTATCACCTGCTTCTACAATTCTAGATTGACCAGATTTAAGCGATTTAGTCAATGCTAGATCGTATTCTGGAGCTGTATGCACACAAGTACCAACCATGCTAAGCTCAGGGCATTTTGCGCCATTGCCTACAGGGTCTGTTAGGATCATTCTTGTGCTTGTCATTGTATTGTTCTCCATACATACTCCTTGTTTTCGTTCACTTACTTCACAATCGATATCTGGAGTACAGACTTCTTCTCTGGTTAGCTCGGGACAGGTGCTACCGCCATTTGCAGGCTGCACTGTGATTGTTCTGGTATCTACTCTAGTAGAGCCACTACAAGCACCTATCTCTCGTTTGCTTACCATACAATCTACGGGCTTAGGCTCACACGTACATGTATCATCATTATATATCTCATTATTTGTACACGTCTGAGCTGCTGATGTGTGATCGTATTCGGGATCTTCGCACGTTATTGGCTCACATATAGATGCAGCACATGTTGGGCATCAGTTTTGGTCGACTCATCTTTCTCACTGTCTTAGCTTCTCACCAGGCTGGCAAGGTTGTACATTACATAGAGGGATTGGACACTCTATTGCGATCTCAATTCCTTCGCAGCTACATCCGTTCGCCTGTATTTTATCATCTATAGTATTTAGATTATTATCATCACATGTTGTTCAGATCGCTTTTGGTAGCTCTCCAGTATCATTACACTCACAATAATCCTGACTTGGACAGCGTTCAACACATCAATTAGCATCATACTCTGTTTGCCTTCATCAACTTACCTTCAATCATTCACCGCACTCCACCATACCCAATTGAGGACAACTATCTGTTGATCTGCAAATTGATTCGCACTGACATGTGGTTTGATTGTATGTCTGAGTATCCGTACAAGTCTGAGTAGCTGTTGTATGATTAAATTCTGGATCACCGCAAAGCATCGGTTCACAGGTATAATTTGGACAAGTTGGACATCCATCATCATCCAATGATTCAGATGAGTATACTACTTTTTCTCAAGCAATACAAGATGGTCTAGAGCAAGATGGTGATGAACATTCTCTTGGAGGGTCTACTACAAATATATCAAAGCACGTACAAGATTCTTGATTGTATTCTTGAAAACTAGTACAAGTCTGAGCTGCTGCTGCATGATCAAATTCTGGATCACTGCACACAATCAGTTCTCATTCACAGATACAATTCTTGTTGTATATATCGTTTTTGGTGTCTGGATTATTGTCGTCGCAAGCATTTCCTGGAGCATCTGACCATTGATAGTCAGCCTCACCGCAAAGTATTGGTTCACAGCTAAATTCTCTACACGTTTCACAATCATTATCATCTACTCACATATCTCACATCACCAATCTATCTCACTGCGGACATGTAGGTTCAGGACAACTATATGGAAGACATTCTTTTGGGTCGATCTGAGTACCTTGACAACTACATCCGTCAGCCAGTATAATATCGTTTTCTGTATTTGCATTGTTATCATCACAACTAGAACCCACAAGCTTTGGAGCTTGGCCAGTATTTTCACACACACAGACACTTTCACCACAAGATATTTTACAATTATTAGAATTATATCATACACCATCTATTTGTTGTCTTTGGTTTGCTGGACAAGTAGCATTTGTCACAGTACTACAATTCAATGTTTCACACACCTCAGATACTATTACATTTTGACAAGAGTTGTCACAATAAGTGCATTCTGATCAAGCTGATGCTGTACATACTACTCCATTTTGACTTCATTTGTCACACTGCTCTTGAGTGTCTTTTTTGCCATCACCACATACCGGTCCATTTACTGTCTTGTTTTGGCAGGTTGAGGTACAGTAAGTACAAGTAGAGCCATATCAAGGAGTACAAGCTCTTCCATTGCTAGATCAAGCATCGCACTGTTCTTGCGTGTCTTTTTTGCCATCACCACATACTGCTCAATCTATCTCAACTTTTTTGCAAGTATTGCTACAGTATTCACAACTAGATCCATAAGTAGCGGTACAAGCTTTGCCATTCAATGAGCCATTGTCACAAGTCTCTGATCAATTAATTTTGCCATCACCGCATACATCACCAGTAATTGTACCTATAGTACAGTCAGGCTTGCAGTACTCGCAGCTAGCACCATATCCTGGAGCACAAAAATCATCGTCCATAGCATCATTTTTGTAGTTACATTTATTTGGTCATGCATTGTATCATGGCTCACCGCATACAGGAGGAATTGCATCATCCTCGCACTCACAAGGCATAGTAGTTATCATACTCCTTACAGCTATCATTCTCCAATATAGTTTAACTTCTATCTCATCACCACAGCTAGGTGTATTGCTTCACCAAGAACCGTTTACCATGTTTGGTGAGTTGGTAGTAGGATCATACACTCATTGGGCTATATAGGTATTTGTGGTTTTGTTCCAGATCTGAAATGGTGTCATCTCAGGGATAGAATGACCTAGATGCACAGATCGTCATTCACATGTAGCTGCATTGGTACACTGTGATCACATCCCAGCTCATCCTCATTGTCCAAACAATCCGATACACTCACATCCATCTACCGTATACATATCATTGGCTGTGTCAGGATTGTTATCATCACAATACAGATTGGAAAAAGAGCGCACCTCACATCCAGATCAAGTGTTTGGAATACATATACAACCAAAAGATCATCGGGTACCAACTATTCATCATTGATTACAAGCATCTCAAGGATTTTTTCTTGGAGAACCATCCATACAGGTATTCACATTTCATCAGCCTACAACTCAAGTAGGAGCGTGATGATTTAGTGTGTGAGCCATATCTCATCTATCGAATGAGTCTCATCAACTATCGTGTAGCTGCGGATTGACATCAATCAGTGATGCATCAGCACTAGCTATTTCATCTTCATTATTTGAAAATTCTTCTTGAAAGTTGGTAGTTTCATCTATTGGATTCTGAGTATCACTACGATTTTCAAGTTCGGCAGTGTTCATTATTCAGTCACGAGTCTCAGCATCCTCACCTGCTGCCATATCACCATCATATGACTGAGTACCAAATCAGCCAGTCGACTCATCTACATCCGAAGACGAAAACATCGAATATCACAATCGGCCTATTGCTATCACGACAAATAAGATAATCGAAAATAGTCGATGAACCGAATTTTTTGTTTGTAGTTGTGTTTTCATTTTTGTTGCATGAAGGAAATAAAAATACTCTTCATACATATATTATATATACTATATTCATAATTGTCAAATTATTATAGACTTTTTTTTTGCAATAAAAAAATCAACTCTCTGGCGAGAGTTGATGTAAGCCAATTACGAATCCATAATTCATTTTATGACAACAAATAGTCAATACTTTCTTTTTGTATCATCTCGACCTCATCGCCTGATATATCAGCAAATACCTGTTCCACATATCATCTAATCATCAACTCCTCTGCCTGAGACTTACTCAACCCCTTGGATCTCATATAAAATAGTTTCTGCGGGTCCAACTGCTGTATCCTACATCCGTGACTAGCAGAGACATCACTACTACGCACATCTAGCATAGGCAGTGTCTTGATCTGTATATCAGATCACAAGATTATGTTTTCTTCTAGGAGATGTCCTGAGATATGAGCACATCACTCGTGCAGATCTACTCATCCATCTACCTCACATACTGATCCATCCTGTAGCAGTGATACTAGATGTAGATCAGCCGTAGACTGATCGTGCATCAGATGAGCATGAGCTCTGAGCTTGATATCACTACCCTGCTTGCATATCAGCAGACCCTTGACTAGTATCTGCGCTCACTCGCTAGCCGACTCTATCCTGAGATCTAGCTCCACTCACTCTCTCATCAGCACCAGATATGTCAGCTGAGCTCCAGTACCCACAGAGATCGTCTTGGTACCAGATCCAGCACTATACTGATCTATCATTGTGAGCGATGCACCAGCATCTATATGGAGGTCATCGTATGTGTTTTTAAGTACAACCATTTTATCTTAAGGTGTAAAAATATTTAACTATTTTTAGTGAATATCATTTTCTTTCTCGCACATCTATATCATCAGTACGAATACATCACATTTTTTCATAAAATTTCCTAGATTGTTTGTTTTCATACAATCATCGAAGGAAAAATGATGTGAAATCTCTTTCTTTAAAATCTTGCACCAGATGATTAAATAATACAGATCAAATTCATGTTGACTGAACTGAAGGATCAACATATATTGCACCTAACTCTGGTACATCTATATGGGCAGTCAATATTCACAGTATTTTTCAGTATTTATTGATTGCTTTCCATGCAATTTTAGTTCAAGCAGTCATTTCATCTAGAATAGATCTAATACTATCTAATTTTCTTTGGCATCATTGGTCTTTTTTGATAGCATCAGGCACCAAGCTAGATGGCAAGGCGTTCCAGCTGCTTGCTCGGAGTGTTGCACACTCTTCAGCGTCAGAATCTTTTATGATACGGATTTCAATATATCACATATTGATAATTGCATATGTAAATCTACCTCAGCTCACCACCCACACCCTTCACATTTTCGATAGCATTATCCATCACAACATTGATCTACTTTTTATATACATCACCCCTAGATCGCATCCTATGTATGGATACCTTTCAGTTATCATTCATTTCAAATAATATCCTCAGATCTCATACTCTGCATCTGTATCGATCATCTTTTCATTGCATCCTTACGATATCATATCATTCCCATTTTTTATTCAATATATCGTCAATGATCCTCTTACATCTTTCTTGTTGCTTGGGAGACAGTTTAAGCAGGCACTTCATCCATTGCTCCATGCTGTGCTAGTTGAGTATCTAAAAACTTCACTACCTCTCTCGCATCCACTCACTCAAAATCTATCATATCCTTGTCATTATACCACTCCATATGTGTATCATCTACATCTAGAGCAAATGTTACTTTCTTGTTACGCACAAAATCATTGATCCACATATTGATCAATGTGCTGAGTGAGACTCACAGCTCTGATGCCAATGCTTGAGCTTTGGTCTTTTTTTCGTCAGGTATTCTTGCTGTGATAGTAGCCATAGTGTTACATACATATACTAAAGTAACACAATAGTATATATTTGTACAACAAATGCAAATTTTTGCAACCCAACACATATAACAATTCTCGTATCTTCTGATTCATTCTATATCTACCTCAACTCACCGCCCACACCCTTCACATTTTCTATAGCTTTATCCATTACAGTATTGATATCTTCTGTCTGGAGTTCATTGTCTCATACGATCTTGAGTCTTAGGGCAATAGACTTTTTGCCTGCTGGGAGATGCTCACCACCATATATATCAAACACTTCTACATCTTTTACTTCCTTGATCTTGAGTATCGCGTCGGATATAGAGCCATATCATTGGTCTGTATCTAGCACGAAGTTGAGATCTCTGGTCACAATCTGATCTTGGAGTGTCTCGTAAGAACTCATCCCTCTGGTTCACTTTTTTTGTGAGAGTGAGATGTCTAGCAGGGTCGTGAGATCTAGCTGTGCTATCACCACTTGCGATCAGTCTGGTAGCTTGAGCTGCTGAGCGTAGTATGGGTGGAGCGTCTGTAGATGTCATATGATCTTACCATTGAGCTTGATCTCAGCCTGCTGACGAGGGTGAAATACCTTTTCCTCAGTAGGTATATATTGCAGCTTACCTTTGGCTCATATGGTAGTCAGGATGTTTTGGATGATGGATTTGGACTCTAGGAGACTATTGTCATCGAGAGTACTCGGCGATTTTTGATATATACCAAAACAAATTCTCTCCTGCTCCATAGATTCCAATTCTTTGGCCCATACATTGCCGATATCACATATCTTGATCGCATCAAAAAACGGTGCGTTTTTTTCTATCACTTCCAGCAGTGATCAGATCATAGTAGGTCTTAGGTATTTTCGTTCTGGATTGAGTCCGTTGGTCATCTCGTAGAGACTAGATGTATCGATGCCTAGCATATCTATCCATCTACTGCGTATCCACGGATACGTCTCCATCTGCACAAAACGCATCTTCTGTATCATCAGCTCCTCCAGCGATCTCCTCATCTGCACTTGTGGCGTATATGGTACATAGCCACTCGCATCGGTATGTACCAGACTCGGTATCGTCTCAAATCACTGTATCCTGGCTATCTCCTCTACGATACATGCCTCAGTCTCTAGGTCATCAGGCGATCTTCGACCTGGTATTACAATAGTCGTAGTCTCATCTGACGTACTCCCTCTCCTAGCGGAGCGATTGGGAGAGGGCTGGGGTGAGGGCAAAATATCACATCACAAAGATCACAAAATCTGTTGACCCTCACTCTGGATGTCAGATCAGATCATACCTGATACTCTCTCTCGAGAGATATCTATGGCTTTCAATACAGTATCTACATCTTTGGATGTATAGATTGATACTCACGTTGGAGTACATGCTTGCTGTTGTTCGATAGTATCTACAAATACTTTTGTCGCGATTATTGACCACAATGGGTTGATTGTTTTTTCAAATCTCAGCTCTGCATCGGTCCTAAGACCAAGTCTGGTGCCTGTCTTCCTCACTTGTACTGGATCGAAGTTTGCTACCTCTACCAATATATTCTTGGTGCTCTCATCTATGCCTGAAGTATTGGATCAGACGATACCTGCTAGAGCGCAGATCTTGGTATGGTCAGCGATCACGATATCGTCTGGAGTCAGCTCATGTTCCTTGTCAAACAAATCCACGAAACGCTCGCCTTCTTTTGCTTGTCTGATGATAAGACCTCACTCTATCTTGTCAGCATCAAAAAAATGTACCGGCTGTCCTGTACGATACATAAACACATTGGAATAATCCACCCAATTGGATCTTGATTGGAGTCATAGCTCGATCATCTGGAGTCTAGTGCGCAGATCAGCATCTGCTCGTGAGATATCCTGGAGCAATATCGTATTGTAGGTCAGTACCTTGTCCGACTCTATCTGTACATCCATACTATGGCTATCTAGTCACGCTAGATCTGTGATCACCGTATCAGGCGATGTACCGTGTGCAAATATATCTTCAAGCTCCTTGCTTCCTGTCACTTGTCACTTGTCACTATCTAGCATCGTCTTCAATTCTACTGCCAAGCCAAAATGTCCAAACATATCAGGTCTATGCGTGATGGTTTTGTTTTCTACATCCAGTGATCGAGTATTAAGTCGTGGGTATTTATTGCCCAATCAAGTACCTATATCCTTCTCAGTTATATCATCAAAATCTCGCACAGTCTCTATCTCTCATTTTGCTATCTCAGCTGCCTTATCGGTTTTTTGGAGTGCCCAGATCCATTTTTCATCTAGATCTTCTGCTATACCTAGCTCTTCTTTGCTACATATCATACCATTACTGTCTTCTCATCTCAGCTCTCTAGGCTCTATCGTGAGACCTATCGCTGGCAGATGACATCCAGGCAATGCAACAACCACAAAAATCCCTGCTCTCACGTTGGTCGCACCACAGCAGATCTGATAGCTCCCTCTCGCACCACAGTCCACCTGACACACAGTGAGCTTGTCAGCATCTGGATGATCTCTGGTCTCAGTGACGAGTCATATCACCATATCATCAGGGATATGTCTCTGGGTGACTTCCTCCACCTCACAGACCTTAAGCGTGAGCATATCTCACAGCTTATGCGGATCCACTTCAGTGTCTAGATAGGTGTTTAGGAGTGATTTGGTATATAGCATATGTCAAAAGTATATAGAATATAGAATAGTATATATGTATGTAAGTTGCATATAAAAACCACTCCTAGTCTCAAAAAAGATATACAAAAAGCCCATATCAAATTTGAGAGATGGGCTTTTACTGGATAAAAAATCCGATGTTAGAAATATCCTTCTAACGAATGATGTTTTGATATTGACTCAAGACGGTCTTCATTTAAGTAACTATAAATTGGTTTCATTTCTGTGCCACTGTATCCAATACTTTGATTACTACCATTTATTGATACGATTCCAAGAGCATTCAGTTCTACTCTAGATTTGCCTTCTCTTACAAGTAATTCACTAATTACAAAAGAACATATTACGTCATTATAGGGAAATACATATTCCTTCTTTGTGACATTCTCTAGACAAGACTGTTTTACAAATTCGTAGTTTCCGTTTTCAATTTCATTAGTTACAGTTTTCAAGATTTCAGCTCTCTTGTCGAGCTTTACATCAAACAAATTACAGCTAAAAAATAAGACAGCTAAAACCATCATAATAATTACTCTTTTCATTTTTATAAAAATTTAATGATCAAATATTTTTTTATTTTGATACCATATATACATATTTAAAAGACTAAAGTCAAGTACACACCCTAGAAAACCCGTACAAAATACATAAAGTACAACAGACTAACTAGTCAAATTCATCTAATATATCCAAACTCATGAATATATGCACCATATGAGGAGGTACAGCTCAGGCTGGACTGCTCCAGATACTCGCGACACATCTAGATATCAGCTCCCTCACAGGGATAGTATGTACCACCGACAATGGCGGCTCGAGCAGGATCGTGAGAGACTCACTAGAGATGCCATCTCCAGGCGATGTCCGCAACTGTCTCAACCATATATCAGACACAGACTCTACGCTGGGCTCTTTGCTCAATTATAGATTTGAGGATGGGGAGCTGAGCGGTACGCACCTAGGCAATCTCATCATATGAGCACTGACTCAGATGCACGGATCTCTGGAGGCAGCGGTCAGCAAGCTCTCCTGAGATATGGATCTGGTACCCACCATCCTCCCTGTCAGCAATACCTCTACCAATATATGTGCCACCCTCACCGATGGGTCACACGTAGTAGGTGAGCGAAACATCATCAAAAGAAAAAATCGTAGTGCGATCGAGTCGTTCCACTTGGAAGATGATCAGGCGACTGTACTCCCAGCAGTGACTCAGGCGATAGCACATAGCGACTATATCATTATATGCCCTGGAGTACTAGGTACTGCCATCATTAGCACACTACTCCACGACTGACTACACCAAGCCATCGCAGACAATCCAGACGCGAAGATCATCTATTTTTGCAATATATTTACGTATGCGAGTCAGACAGATGGACGATCGGTGAGTGATCATGTGCGCTGTCTGGAGTCGTATCTCCCTAGATCAGTAGATCACCTCATAGTAAATACCGATGAGTCCTCTCCAGATCTCATCGAGTACTATGGTCATAGAAATCACCATATGGTCACACTAGATCTAGACAATATATCAGATGATACACGTATCCGAGATGGATATTTTATCCAGTATGTAGATGCCGCGTCCATACAGTGACTAGAACGCGCATCCAACAAAAAACAACATGTCTGAACACATGTTGTCCGTCCTGATAGCGAGAAAGTACTTGATGTAATGAGTAGGATTTTTGGAACATCACAAACTTCTTAGGAGATTGTCATCTCGACTGAAGCGAAGCGAAATGGAGAGATCTTTGGTCTACGCATCACGCTACGCGAGATACTCCGCTCAAGATGACGACTAAACTACACCAACGAGTGGATCTGATCAGAAAGCGATGCTGCTAGATCATCATTTTCTGCTTCGATCACGAGCTTGAGTACCGGTTCAGTATTGGATGGTCTGAGCACAAACCATCGCTGATCGTCGTATATGCCTACACCATCGGTAGTATCTATAGTATATCACTTAGACTTATAATGAGCGATTACATTGGAGAGTGAAGTTGCGGTGTCTTGAACCTTTATTTTTTGCATTGGGAGCTTGGTGTATATCAGGTATGGCTGAGCTAGATCAGCGAGAGACTGCTGAGTGGACTCCATCTCTCACAGCACATGGTACAATGCCAGTAGAGGAAACTCAAATCCTCACACTTCAGGAAAAAATAAATGTCCACTATTTTCTCCACCAAATATTGCTCATTCATTTTCCATGAGTTTTTTGACATGTGTATGTCAGACTCTGCATTTGAGTGGAGTGCCTCAGAGTGAGGATATCTTGTCTATCACCGTACGAGAAGTAAATACATCGTGCACGACGATAAGAACATCATGAGTTTCGGTGATTTTTGTGTTTTTGAGTATATCGGAAGCGATAATACCAGTCACTATATCTCACTCGATGATCTGCCCCGTATGATCTACAAATCCCAGTCTATCTCCATCACCATCAAACATAATACCCAGATCAGCTCACTGACTCCTGACCTCAGCTATAAGCATCTCGTAGTCATGTGGCACCTGCGTGTCGCTTTGATGGAGTGAGTAATTGGTGTCGGCTTTGTTGCATATGGTGATGATCTCTAGCTGTATATTAGCTGCTATTTTTTTTAGCAACTCTTGCTCGTAAGCCACAGATGCTCAAGTAGAAAAATCCACCACAATCTTGTAGGATCCACTGAGTGAGTCATACTTGCTCAGCAGCAGCTGATCTAGGGCAGATAATTTTTGCTGGACTAGAGAGTGTGATGCAGAATTATTTGCATCAGTAATAAGACTTGAGATCTCATCTGGAGAGAGCACTGGAGCTGGTATATACTCTGATATCATATCCTGGAGCTGAGCTGAGGGGATGAGTTGTCAAGTACGATCTACGATCTTGAGACCTACATACTCAGGTGGATTGTGAGAAGCAGTAAACACCACTCACACATCAAAATTATCCTTGGCTATATAGTATAGATACGAGGAGCTACATACTCATCGCATCTGCTCCTGATCTCACATATGTTGCACTGGAAGCCCTATGTTGGTATACTGTGAGATACCAGATTCTTGTAGTCCAGTCACAAAATATGCTATCAGCTCGTTGTTGGCTTGTCTCACATCGCTAGCAAATACCGCACGAGCATCAGCCCCAATGCTAGACATCAGATGAGCACCTATTCCTCTCCCGAGATTGTATGCAAAATCATTATCCAAAGGATCTTGGTATATGCTCCTGATATCATAAGACTTGAAACAAGAATCGTAGTTTTTCATAGATAGTATTAGTCGCTAAAAAATGTGAGTATATCATCGTGACAGACTCAGTTGGTATACAGTGCGTCTGTAAACTCTTGTGTAATAGGCGATCAGTCCAATGTGGTTACTCTACCTCCAGCTTCTGATATGATGCATACAAATGGTGCCATATCGTACAGACTTTGTTTGGGAGCCACAAAGGCTTCTATCTTGCCTTGTGCTAGATAATGATATGCACGCAAACGATCACTCTTGTAATACTGCACCGCATCACAAAGTTGTTTTAATTGATTGTAGGTCTCATCTCTTTGGTGATATTTGCGTCTCTCATGAGCAATATATGCCTCTGCGAGTGGACGATCTGATACCTGTATTTTTTTTCAATTGCGATATGCTCAGTATCATTTGGTGGCATATACCACCTCATCTATCACAGGCATATGCGAGATACCCAAGACTATCTCAGATCAATACTGCAATGCCACCAATATCGATCGATCGTCAGTCCCTCTAGCAAATTCTCTCGTCCCATCTATGGGATCTATAATTCGAGTATATTCAGAATCATTGTCTTGAGTACCAGTCTCCTCTCATATCATATTGGCTCCTGGTATGAGATCAGCAAGTCACTGTATCAAAAACTCCTCTATCGCTCTATCTGCGTCAGTCACAGGCGATCCATCAGTTTTCATGTCATCTGATGACTTGGTCTGTATCTGGAGATCTTGGATATTGGTCGCATACTGCAGTCATATCTCAGCTGCCTGTTGGACTAGTGATAGAGACTGATTTAGTATTTCTTGGAGGTTAATCATATGTGGTAGAGAATAAATTAATTCTTACAAAATACTAGATTTATCTGACTACACGAGCAGTGTAGCTAAGCCGCAAACCAACTCAAAATAATACCACACTCAACCACTGACTCGTACTCAACACTCATACCATCTCATACTCAGGCAGATCTTTGAGATACTCTACCAAAAATCTCAGCACCCCATATCACATCATGTATATTCACGCTATCATCCCAGGTCTCGCACGCCTACGATATATGGTCACAAAGATTGTCCATCATAGTATCAGAAGCGCCGCTCACTCACCCAATGATTGGAGAAAGTTAGTATTTATTCTCTCGAGCATATCTACCTGATCAAACACATGCGTTAGTCACAATGACTGTAGTCTCGCTCACAACTCAGGTCAAATTTGGGAAAGCGGCTTACCTACAAGCTCTTGATTGAGATAATTACCATATCTTCATAACAGGCTTCATATCGGCACAATCAACAATACCATATCACCAAACAAAAATAACTCATCTCTCGAGAGTTTGTACTTGCGGACGAGATACAGCAGACCTAGGACTACCCCGCATATCCCTCACACAAAACTCATCCCTCATTGATTGATCTGCACTATCTCCAACAGATGCTGAGAGTAGTATGCTCGCTCATAAAATATCACATGACCCAATCTCCCTCACAAAATCACTCACAACATAATAATCAAAAAAATGTCATCTAGCTTGGTCAGGAGGAGTTCGTGAAGTCTTGGATATTTTTGTGTATTTTTGGTATCGGGACCCAGAAATCGTCATCTCGGTAGTCGAAACAAAAACATATAGCCACACAAAAAACTAATGAGATAGAATATCCCATATCGATGTATCGGTCGTCCAAATATTTCAAATGCGATCATGATTAGTGAAAATTACATGAATTAGACAAGTTGGTTAAATTAGAAAAACTCGCTCATACCAATACACTATCCTGAATTGTGGGCGTCATCCTGAGCTTGTCGAAGGGTGGACGAACACAATGAAGGATTTTATGAGGAAACTACTCCTCTGGCTCCAATTTCTTGAGCTGAGACTGACATAACTCATAACATTTTTTGGCTTCTGTCTGGAGAGTGATGATCTGTTGTACATCTATAAGGTCATCTCACTGGAGCATCTCATGGATCTCCTGCAATCTAGTATATGCCTCAGCAAATGTCATGATATGGGTATGCAAAATTATAAAAATTATATGTCTTCTATGATCTCTACAGGCACGTCTACTACCAATTCGTGCAAAAAGCTCAGCACTACTGGCACAAACAAAAAAGCTATACATGAGCCGAGTACTTTTTCTGACATATCTTCATCCGATCTATATATCACATACTGGATACAATGCAATAATAGCACTAAAAAAGGAAGTATCATATAGATCACTACAAATCTAGTATTTTGTTGGAATGTGTCATAAAACAGAGAAACAAACCAGTCATATATATCCACAAACATACTCAATCACAAAACATACCCTAATATACAAATCATCAAAAAAATATTTGGAAGAAAGGTGAGGTTTTTTTGGTAGGTGTGAATCACAGAGCGAAAAGACATGTATAAAAACTAAAAAGAAGTGAAATCTAGATATGGCTGCAATACCTCCGGTACGTTTACATCTCCGTCAGCAGTCTGATAGTTTTCTACTATGGCTGCCAACGCTCTGCCTAGAGCTACGGCAGTACCATTGAGCGAGTGTACAAATTCTTTGGTAGCACCATCCTTATACTTGATCTTGGCTCTACGTGTCTGGAAGTCAGTGGTATTGGATGTACTTGTCACCTCCTTGTACATATCTATCCCAGGAAATCGCGCCTCGAGGTCGTACTTTTTGGCTGCTGGAGCTCATAGATCACCAGTACATATATTGATCCTCTGATATGGTATACCCAGATCGGAGAATATCTCCTCCTCGATCTGCCTGATCATCTTATGCTCTTTTTCGCTATCTGCTGGAGTCACAAAACTCACCATCTCTATCTTATCAAACTGATGAAGTCTAATTAATCCCTTGGTATCCTTGCCATATGTCCCTGCCTCCCTACGATAACAGCTACTGAGTCACACATATCTACGAGGCAATTCATCAACATCAAAAGTCTCGCCCGCATGCTGAGCGACCAATGGTACCTCTGCTGTCCCGATCAGTCGTAGGTCATCTTCTTCCCACTGATCTTGCTCCATTCATTCCAAGGTTGGGTTTACCCTATACAGATTGGTACTATCATTGGGGAGAAATCATGTCGCAAACAATGCGTCTTTTTTTACCAGTTGTGGGACGAGCGTAAGCTCAAATCACTTGCCCACGAGCTTGTTGGTGACGTAAGTCG
>CALHCH010000016.1 GCA_937930555.1 Candidatus Absconditabacterales bacterium
GCACTCGTGAGACCAGGCAAGAGATTTAAGGTATGATCTACCATACCATACAATGATGAGGTGTCATTTTATGTCGAAAGTATCTCAGAAGACGGAAGAATACTCACCGCGAGTCAGCCTATTTTTGAGGTTTTGGAGACATATGGTCAGATGCCGCTTCCCCCATATATTGAGTATGACGAGTCACTAGCAAATCCCTATCAGCCTGTATTTGCTAGAGAGGCTGGGTCAGTTGCGGCGCCTACCGCGTCACTACATTTTAGTGATGAGCTGATACAGCAACTCCAGTCACAATGAGTCCAGACGCTATACACTACTCTGCACGTATGACTTGGCACATTTAAGCCTGTAAATATCGAAGAGATCAAAAATTATGACATACACGCTGAGACTATCCAAATCGATAACGATATATGGTCACGTATAGCATCGCACAAGATGGAAAATAAACCACTCCTAGCAGTAGGTACTACCGTCACCAGGACGCTGGAATCATTACCATACTTATGGGTAATATATAACAATCATATAACGTGCGATATAAAGACTACCACCTACCGAAACACACTCACCCAACATATTACATCACAAGAAGCAAAAAAATGCATCCTGACACCAACACAACATCAGTGACAGATACATTTTCAATCAAAACTTTTTCTGTATCCTGGACGTCCACTATATATCATCGATCAGCTGATTACCAATTTTCACCTTCCCAAATCATCACTACTGATGCTCGTGGCAGCTACTATAGGATATGATCAGATGAGGACCATATACGATCACGCTATCCAGCAACAGTATAGGTTTTATAGTTTTGGTGATGCTATGTGGATTCGCTAGGTATATTAGATACATTGAAATTTCTTATCAAATCCTCAACGCCTCTATTCTCATGGGCTTGCTCTAAAAATTTAGGATAATCTCATAATTCAATTATATATTTGAGAGTTTTTTTTAAATCTCTAAATTTTGACCATAGTATAGTCAGTAAAATCATTTGAATATTTTTTCAAGAATATTCTCACTCCTTGCCCATAGCGGATTTGAGATCATCAATTACTATGAAAACAATATTCAATGCATCTTGATATTTTTCATTGGCATATAACGACAATACATTATCCAACTCATTCTTCTTGGAATCTTTAAAATTTTTCATATCAGGAGATTGTATTATTCTACCCAATCACAAAGCATCACGAATCTCATCTATCTCTCAGTCATCATTCAATAGATTGCGTATCTGAACATAGGTTACAGTAAATTGATGAGACAATGCATTTGCCTCACCCTCTCTACTATCTATACGAGTTGGTTTGATCATAATTCACTAGACTAAGTAAAACATATAATTAAAGTATATATAACTGTTTCAATATTCGCAAATATATGATCTCCCAAATCGTCGCACATAGCTCCAATCATGTGATCGGAAAAAACAACAAACTCCCCTGGCACTATCCAGAGGATCTCAAACATTTCAAAAATATCACTACTGGGAAGACGATAGTAATGTGACGTAAGACATTTGAATCAATCGGTAGACCCCTACCCAACAGAAAAAATATTGTCCTCACTAGAAATACCGATCGATCTGCGGAGTGAGTCGAGGTGATACATGGCATAGATGAGATACTTAGTTTATACCAGCAGAGTGACGAAGAACTAATGGTGATATGATGACAGCAAATATATGAACTCCTCCTACCATATACAGACAAACTTTATATCACCCATGTGCATTGCCAGATAGACTGAGATGCGTTTTATCCGCAGTATGCTGAAAAATTCTTGGAAACCAGCAGGATTGCTTGAGATGAGTATGATTTTGTGGAATACAAGAGAGTTCAGTATGGCGCACCCAAAGTAGGTATATGAATAGCGGTAATGAAAGACTGAAAAATGTTGTTTGGTAAGAGAAAGTCAGATCATGCTCATTGAGTGCGATCTCGACCTGGAGGCAAGCTTGACGGTTGAGAGGCTCGAGCAGAATGTGCTGCAAGAGAGACGTTTGAGGAAACCTGATTATCTATCAAAAATATTCAACTCATCACCACAACCAATGATATATATCCTAACGAATGAAGACACTTTGTTAGTATTTGGATGAAATCAGACTATGCATGATGAGAACTCACACTAATGGAGCCTGACAAGTTTGAGAAACGAGAATGGTTTGATATAGATAATTTGCCTACACCAATTTTTAGATGAGTACCGGAAGTGATTGCAAAATATTTTTAGTATTATCAACGCACCATGAAACAATATCTCGATCTACTACAACTCATCAAGGACACTTGAGTCAATGTATCAGATAGGACGTGAGTGGGTACCAGAAAAATATTTTGAGCACAGATGAAATATGATCTGTCAGATGGATTTCCCCTTGTCACGACCAAAAAAACATTCTTGAGAGCTGTGATTGTAGAGCTCATCCGACTCATCAGATGAGAGACCAATATCAAGTATCTGGTGGATAGAGATGTGCGTATCTGGAATGAACGACCTTTTCAAAACTATCTCAAACAAAACGATCTGGAAGATAAATTTCCAAAGTACTCAGATGAGCGACACGAGAAGCTGGATATTTTTGTTGCTTCTATCAAAAAAAAAGATGTAGATGATCCATTTGTGATCAAACGATGAGAGTTGGGTCCTGTATATGGTCATCAGTGGAGAAACTTCAATTCACAATGAGTAGATCAACTCAAGATCGCTTTAGATATGATCAGAAATAATCCAAACAGTAGAAGAATACTTGTCAATGCACGAAACCCTGCACAGTTGGACAAAATGTTGTTGCCACCATGCCATATGTTTTATCAGATGAATGTAGATACTACAAACAATAAACTGCATCTACAAATGTATCAGAGATCCTGTGATATGTTTTTGGGTGTACCGTTCAATATTGCTAGCTACTCAGCGCTTCTACTCTTATTGGCCAAAATCACTGGACTAGAGCCTGGTACTTTTGTGCATACGCTATGAGATGCGCATATCTACCAAAACCATCGAGATGTCGTAGATACCCAACTCTCTAGAGATCCACTACCGCTCCCAGAGCTACATATACTCAAGGATATACAAACACTACAAGACATAGAACAGCTCGAACGAGCAGACTTTGAACTCGTATGATATACCTCACACGGCAGACTCAAAGCTCCCGTAGCGGTGTAAAAATAATTTATTTGTAATAATTATAAATCATGAATTCCGAAAACATCATAAAATACACATCCGACCTTATATCCACTATAGTCACTTGGCTACCTACCGCATTTGGAGCCATAGTCAGTCTCATTGTATGATTGCGAATCATCAAACGAATTAGAAAGTTTGTTATCAAATGATTTGTGACATCCAAGGTATATGACAGTAAGCAAATTCTTGACTAGCTTGATCACTATAGGCCTCAAAATACTACTTATTGTGACCATAGCGGGGATGTTTGGCGTACAAACTACCTCATTTGTGGCGCTGCTATGAGCTGCTGGGCTTGCTGTATGACTCGCACTCCAATGATCGCTCTCAAATTTTGCTGGATGATTATTGATACTGCTGTTTAAGCCATATAAGATATGAGATCTAGTAGAGATCCAGTCTATCAAATGACACGTAGCAGAGATAGGTATTCTCAATACGGTCATCACTACACTAGAAAACAATACTGCTATACTCCCAAACTGACCTATTATCAACAACAATATCCTCAATCTCACAACCAAAGATACTATAAGAGTGGATGTGTCAGTGGGCGTCTCTTATGATGCAGATATAGATCATACCAAAACCATCCTCAAACAAGTCATTAAAGAAAATAATTTTGCTATCAAGGATAAGCCTGGTACTGGTGTATACGTAAATAAACTATGAGATAGTAGCGTAGAATTGCTCGTGAGAGCATATACCAAGCCATCTCTATATCGAGACACCTATTTTGATCTTACAGAACAAACCAAAAAAGCCTTAGATCTCGCACAGATCGAGATCCCCTTTCCTCAAAGAGTCGTGCATACAGCTCCGGCAAATAAAACAAAATAAAAAGAGTGTGGGAAATCCCACACTCTCTTGTTTTTCAATACGTAATCATACTACGACAACCTCTCTACATCACGAATCAAAACCGACTTCCTTTTGAAGTAGATCTGATTTTTTCTTTGGAGATCATTGAGTACATAGGTCACTGTCTGACGTGATGTGCCAGTGTAGTTAGCGATGTCTTGCTGAGTCAAGCTATGCTTGATGAGCATCTCCAGACCTACTTGTCGACCATTAGTATAAGCATTAGCTTTGAGAAAACCGACAATTCTCTCTCGAGCATCTTGAAATACCTGTGATTCAAAACGATCTTCCAGGTATGTCACCTTAGCACCAAGCATCTTGATAAATTTCTCTGTGAGAGTCCAGTCTTGTTTCAAAAAATTCTTAAAATCATTTGCAGCAATTGCCAGACATGTCACATCCTTATCAATCGACTTTGCAGTATTGCTTCTCACATCTTGCGACAAGAGATGCTCTATGCCAAATATATTGGTAGGATGAATAATTGTTTTGATCACCTCTCTACCCTCATCAGACTTTGAAATAATCTTGATCATACCTTGCAATAGAATCAACACATCTTCGGACTTGTCGTCCACACGATAGACAATTTGATGTTTAGAGTATTTTCTTTGTTCTGAAAATGCAGCTAAATTCCTCAACTTTTCAAGCGGTAATGCAACAAAGAGTGGCACGTCACTCAAATGACTTGTTTTTGTTTGTAAATCCAAAGTTTAAATTTTTTGTTAATTAATGAAAAAAAATCATTCTCAAGTGATTTTATGCATTTTTTGCACAAGAGTGTATATACCGATATCACTATATATATCAAGTAAATTTATCAATATATGTCAATTATTACAATATCAAAAAACTCCTGTCCGTAGGAGTTTTTTGATACATATCAATATATCTAAGTTTAGTCTTCTGCCACTATCTCATCCATAATACTATCTACATCTGTCGCAGCTGTATCATCAGAGTCCAAGTCTGCTACCGCCTCATCAGCCTCCATCTCAGGAGAATCAGCTTTGCCAGTTCTGATTTCTTTGATCTTGTTTTGGATATCTAGCTCAAGATCTGCACGTATCTCAGGATGTTCGACTAGATGTGTGATGAGTCTATCTTTTCCTTGGAGTTTGGTGTCTCAACAGGTATAAAACGCACCTTTTCTGGTGATGAGCTCATATGCAAGAGCTGCCTCTACGATATCACCTGTGGTATAAAATCACTCCGTAAACAATACTGGTACTTCAGCCTTACGAAACGGTGGTGCTACTTTATTCTTTTTGACGGTGATTCTGGTCACAAAACCGATCAGCTCTTTGTCCTGCTCTATCTTGTCTCCTCTTCTGATCTCAAGTCTCTGAGAAGCATAAAACTTAAGTGCATTTCATCCTGTAGTAGTCTCAGGATTGCCATAGAGTACTCAGATCTTCATACGGATCTGATTGATAAATATACATGTCGTCCCAGTTTTGGCCAATATAGAAGTGAGCTTACGCAATCACTGTGACATCATACGTGCCTGGAGACCCATATGACTCGCACCCATATCTCATTCTACCTCTGCTCTAGGTACCATAGCTGCTACAGAGTCGATCACAATGATCTTCACTGCACCAGTTTTGGCGAGTTCTTCTGCTATGCTGAGTGCTTGCTCTCCGTAGTCTGGCTGAGCAAGGAGGAGATTGTCTGTATCCACTCATAGCTTCCTAGCATACTCAGGATCCAAGGCATGTTCTGCATCGATAAATGCAGCTACCTCGCCTCTTTTTTGTATCTCTGCTATCGCGTGGAGTGCTATGGTGGTCTTACCAGATGACTCTGGACCATATATCTCCACTACTCTCCCCTCTGGGTATCATCCACCTAGCACAGTATCCAATATATACGACCCACTATGAAACGTATTGACTTGTCATATATTGGAGTTACCTCCAAGTTTCATAATTGATCATTTTCCAAATTGTTTTTCGATACTTGCGAGTGCGTCGTCTAGCACTTTTTGTTTTGCAGTCTGATCACCTGTCATAGGTGCGTGAGATTCGATTGGTTTTTTTGCTTTTGCCATGAGTATATACTAAAGATTAAAAGATCAAGTGCGCATAAAAAGGTTTAACTCAAATATATAGAGGCAATATATTACCCCAACAATCTCACTAAACATCTCCAGAAGAAGAACTTTTTAGTAATCAATTTGAGTATATGCCGAGGTTGCAACTAAAACCTCCAATTCCATATATCAGGCTTGCTTGCTGCTTGATGTTTTTACTATACTGATACGAGTTTCAAAATGCAAGAACAAACGTTCTCTTTTACTTTACATCTCATCAAGATATTTTCTAATCATTCTTTCTGGACTATCAAAACCAAATCTAGCAAACCGAGGTACCAGTTCTTCTTTGGTATCAGCGATCACTTTGTAGCATCACAATGATTTTGCTTTTGCTAGACACAGCTCTACCAATTTTGATCAAATTCATGCTCAGTGATACTCACTGGCTACACAAATATCCTCAAGATGTCATGCTGTTGCTCCATTTCTTATCATTTTTTGTTCTACCAATAAGGTCTGAGATCATACAATACCATCCTCAGCATGCAACGCAACAAACACGACGGTTCACTGTGCTTGCATAGCAACAAATGCGTCCAATAATCATTTTTTTGAAATATTATCGCCAGGACGAAAACTATGCAGCAAATCCTTGTAGCTCTCTCGATGTGTGGTAAGTAAATCTCTATCTAACTCATGATATGTAATCATATATGATACATCAATAAACAATCACAAAAATACATAGTACCACCCGAATAGCAATCCAAAAAGTTTGCTTTTCTCGAGAGATTTGCTATACAGAGAGTGTATTTTATGATTAATATCCTATCAATGACTGATACAACAACGACTCCCATCACAAGCAAATGGAATCGATATAGTGCTTTTGCGCCACGACAGGTACTGTATGGAGCAGGCAACAAAGTATGATGAGTATTACTCTTACTAAGTATGTTTATACCGCTCATCAATATCCTCTTAATGATTATCTTCTTTTTTGTGGGAGGATTGAAGGGTACGAGCTGGATACAGCACTCAGACAACTATACACCAGAACAAAAATCAGGTATCATTTCTTACTTCCATAAGTTTCAAACAATCTACCTAGTGATGTTTATACTTGGGTTGTTGTTTATGGGAGTGTATGCTCGATTTATTGGTAGTGCGATCAGCGGATGAGGACTAGAGATGATGTGAGGACTGTGAGGTATGGATCCTGCTATGATCGAAGCACTTGGTGGGCTAGAATGACTTGAGTGATTGGAGTGACTAGAAGGTCTAGAGTGACTGGAGGCGTTTGGAGAATTGATAGAATGAGCACAATAATATATACCATATAACGAAAATGCCCTGCGGAGAAATACCGTAGGGCTTTTTTTGATTATATAAGACAATGATGACAATCAACTAAATCTGGAAATTCAATATATTTTATTTCGCTCACTTATTATCTTCTTCATTGTAATCACCTAATTGTCTAAATGAACCATCTGGCAAATAAATAAGAAAAATTCAAAGCAGTATAGATAACAACAAGGAAGCATCTTCATAATTTGGCAGGAAATACTTATCTATCAAATCCCAAACTCATCTCCATACAAAAATTGCACCAACTACTAAAATTAAGTTTGGTATAAATTCATGAGACAATCTAAGTGAAAGTCATCAAAGAAGTTTTTGTTTTTTCTGTGATTTTTTTGACATACTTATATATTACACTCTAAATTAACAACGCCTGATCCTTATGAGCGTCTGGATTGTATTCTTTGAATAGCAGCGCAATGATCTCGCTCAATGTGAGCTTCTCAGCAAACATTCCTACACCTCTAAGTCATTCAATCACCACACTGGATCTGGTATCCAAAAATTTGTCATTTCTCAGAAATCATCTATATCTCTCTACGATTTTTTCTGGCGTTTCTTGACGACTGAGTGCATCCGTAAATTTCTTGATCCACGATTTGCGGACATTTTTGGTGTCTTCTTCTAGGGCGTAATATGGTATGATGATATAAAACTCTTTTACAAAAATCAGTCCTTGCTGAGAATTGATATTGGTCAAAAAGTTGATATATGCTTCTCACTGAGATTTGAGTGATGGGTGAGCTACGACATTGACGTTGCTCTGCATATATGAGATATAGTCAGAAAGCTCGAGATAATTGTTGCGTACCAATATCTGTATCGGGAAATCCAGCCCATTGAGAAATCTCTTATACTGTTCTACTGTTTGTTGTTGTTCATCATAGTTTTTCAGATCAATATTGAGTCCTGTGACTCTGAGTATGGACCTGAGTCCACCATCCTTGAGTATCACAGTATCTCCCCTGATCTCAGAGATCGGCGACATCGTCTCCGTATTGTAGACATTATTAGGCTTATTTTTTTTCACTTTTTTGTTTTCCTTACCATTGTTGATCGCCATTGTATGTAGTCAAATAATAAATGAATTAGTTATTAGCAATTAGTTATTGGTCATTGGGAGTACACTAATCACTACTCACCAATAACCAATCACTAACCTTCTGTCACCGTAAAATATAAATCAAATGCCCAGCCAGCAATAAACCAAGCCAATCATATCACCAATAAAGCCAAAAATATTTTTCAAATCGTACCTCTTGCTTCCTTGAACGCTTCTTCTCCATCAGACCAAAAAATCTTGTAAAACGCATATACCAACATAGCCAACGCTACCAATCACGCTATAGCCAAAAAGAAATTGATCAGATTGGATACAAACTGGATGATCTTCTGATCACTATCAAATCTAAATCACAATCATCCTAACAATTCTTCTACCACACTACCTCACTCAGCCTGATCTTCTCAGATGATCTTCCCGATATCTACCGCATCAGCACCGATCACCTCTCACTCAAACACTCCTTCATACGGTTTTTGGGTTAGGTATTCTTCTGCATCAAACGCACGAGCAACGCTCACCAATCCCACTAAACACATACTAGATATGCATCACAAAAATACCGATCCTCTCGATCATACTCCTCATCTCAGTATCTCATACACACTAGCCAGCATCAGTCAGAAGTCATATAATATAAAACATAAACGAAACAATAAACCAAGACACAGATATACCCACTATCGCAATAAATGCATACTTCACACCTTTTCGACCTGCTTTGGCTCTATCATCGCTATCCCCGGCAGTAAGCACCAAAAATCCATGATATATCAGATAGATCAATGCTATGAGACCAGTGATCGCCAATAGATAATTGAGTATCGTCTGTATCAGCTCAGCCACACTATCTCGAGCAGCTCAGTTGTCCTCGATCGGATCGCACACGATACCATTGATACCTGTACCATCTGCACATCATACAAATGCATCTATCCCACCTGCAAATCATCATTCTACCTCACTCACGTCACTAGAGAGCACCTTATCTACATCCTGTGTCAGCACAGTCCCATCCTCATCATAGATATCCTTGAGATTGAGATTTGCACCTAGCACAAAACTCGTAAGCACACTACCTACCATCATCAGTCACATCAGCTTCACGATTGCCTGCTTCATCATCACATCACCAAATAAATTTTGTCTATCTAAGTGTAGTGATGAGGTAGAACTTAGTCAAATATTAGTATTGACTTATTGATCATAAATTAGACTTACATTTCTATATTACAAGAAAAAGGACGCGGCAAGCCGACGTCCCTACATATGCCATAAAATTATCTGTCATAATCGCTTGCACCCTTGCACTCTCACTGCGTTCGGCTCAGGATGACAGACCTCACGAGGCGACGTCCCTAAGCATTTCTATTTTCTATTTTTTACTTTTTACTTTTTACTTTATTTGTACTCCCCCAATCTCACCAAACTCTCCTCCTTGCCTAGTATATACAACATCTCAAAAGCACCAGGACTTGCCTGTGCTCCAGTGAGTATAGCTCTGAGTGGTCGTAGTACCTGTCCGTTTTTGAGTTCTTTGGATGAGATATATGAGATGAGTTCGTCTTTGATGGTATCCACCGTCCATTGCTCGTCACTCAGATGCGAGAGGAGATCTATCACTTCTGGGAGCATTGATGTGACCAGTTCGTCAGTCACTTTCATCTTTTCTTTGTTTACCAGTGCTGGATCTACCGACTCAGGACGGACAAAGAAATACTTGCAGTGATCAGAAAACTGCTTGAGTGTCTGGAGTCTCACCTTGATCTCTGGAGAGAAGCGTAACCAAAACGTCTCGTCGCTATTTTCGCAGATTTCTTTTCGTTCTTCGTCACCATATAGGTAGATGTAGTCTTTGACTCTAGTCACAAATTCTTCGTCTGAGAGTCTTTTGATATACTCAGCGTTGAACCATAATGCACGCTTGTAGTCATATACTGCGTTGGATTTTTGGACTCTCGACATATCAAATGCCTCTATCAACTCTTCCAAAGAAAAGAACTCACGCTCGTCTCCAGGATTTCGTCACATCAGGGCGACGATATTCAATATCGCTTCGGGGAGAAATCCCTCATCGCGAAACTGATCTATCAAGATCAATCCTACCTCAGCAGGATCATCTCTCTTGGACATCTTTTTGCCGGTTTTGTTCATCAGTAGTGGCAGATGACCAAATCTAGGAAGCTGTGCACCAAACGCATTGAATAACACTATATGCTTGGCGGTATTGGTCAGGTGATCCTCTCCTCTGATCACATCTGTGATACCCATCTCGATATCATCCACCACCACAGCAAAATGATAGGTCGGTATACCGTCACCTTTGACTATCACAAAGTCACCAAATAGTTTCATCTCAAAACTCGTCTCACCCTTGACCCAATCATCAAAGGTGACTGTCTTATCTACTGGCACTTTGAATCTGATCACTGGTATACGTCACTCAGCCTTGTACTGCTCGATCTGCTCTGGTGTATACTCCTGCTGACGATAACGAAACGGTCTTTTCTGTTTGTTCATCTCCTCTCTGACCGCATCCAACTCCTCACTCGTCTCTCGTGCATAGTACGCCTGACCGCTTTCTAGGAGTTTTT
>CALHCH010000017.1 GCA_937930555.1 Candidatus Absconditabacterales bacterium
CGTTAGCCATCATACTCTCTTCTTCCTCACTCTTTTTTTCCTTACTCCTTCTTCCTTACTCCTTTTTCTTCTTCCTCCTCTTCTTGTATCAACAACACTCACACCAAAAATACCAATACTCACGCAATCACGCTGATCAGCGATCAGATAGTGTCCAGATCTTGGACTTGCTGATAGATGATATATGTAGAGAGTATACCCAATCCCGCACTAAGATAATAATACATATACGCAGCAACCAGTGAGTGAGAAGATGTTTTGTAGGTGTCGTCTTGATCGTCTTGGTACACAAGTCAGAGTCAGCTCAGTATCGTCAATACTAGCAAAAATGTCTCATCCAACAACAAATACCAGATACTAAGATGTCGATCTCGCAACTGAGTCTGCTGTATGAGTAAGTATATCAGGTATACAGTCAACACAAACGGAAAAAAGTATATTCTATTTAGAAAAGCAATATAGTATCTCGCACTGATCTGTTTGGTTGCAAATCAGCTCTGTATACGTGAGAGATCATAGCGAGTGATAATGATAGGATCCAGCTGTACTGCATACTGTGTGATATCCTTGATGATCAATGCTACAAGTATCAGCAACATCCACCATGTGTGTCTCCCATCAGCTCATCCAAGCCACCAAAAAACACCTCCCCAGACCATATATCATCCGAGAGTTGGCAATATTTTTGTGTATATGTGTGATCAATTATTTGGCATGTATTGTAAGTATGCTAGATGTCATTGACTTGTGTATATACATCTCGTACTTACTCATCACGAGATAGCAAACTTCAGCTGAGATTTTTAGAGTGTATGTGAGCACAAAATTTTAGATTTCAACATATGATGAGTATACCATATGTTTTTTGGGCAAAAATACAATGTGAGCAATGTAGCAAAACTACTCTAGGAAGGTAAATTTGCCGTCTTGATAGATCACCTGCTCGCTACCATCTGCCATCGTAGCCACCACAGTCCTATCGGTGGTGCTCACAATATCGGTGTGCACGACACTATCATTGTATCATAGCGCCTCTCGCTCGGACTCAGTGAGCAATGATGGATCTCCTGGATAGCTATCCTTGTATGCAGCTCATAGCGCTATATGGGTATTGCCATATGGTCAGCCTACGTTTTCGTCATACAGCGTCTCTCACATAAATCTCGTAATACGAGAAAAACGGGTATCTGTGAGACTAAATTCTCCCACTCTATCGGCATTTTTTGTTGCGATCATCTCTTGGAGGACATGTTCGTTTTGGCTTGCTCTGGACTCCACCACCTTGCCTCACACAAATCTGAGCTCTATGCCCGTGATGAGATTGCCATATCTATACAACGGTTGATTGAAGCGTATCCATCACTCCGTCCCTCTCCAGTCTGGAGAGATAAATACCTCAAACGATGGTATATTGCGACCTGTACCTCAGAGTCGTTTTCTATCCTTGCCTAGCTGTATCTTGAGATCTACATCTTCTCACTTGATATGTAGCCATTGTATAGGCATCGCACTCAGCTGATTTCTCGCTTTGTGGATATTGGCTACTGTGGCTTGTCGATGAGCTATAGGATCTGGCTGATCCAGCATACACGCATCTATGATCTGCTTTCGATACTCCTCCAGACTCATACCTACTTCCTGAGCCATAGCCTGTGTACCATATAGCGCTGCAGTCCAGCTAAACTCTCATTTATTCTCTTTTTGATCCAATGCATCTCTATAAAACTTCACTGACTTGCTAGACAGCATCATCTTGGCTGGATCTATACCTTCCAGCTCGTGTTTGTCTGCCTGAGCGATAAAACTCACCATATGGTCTACATCTGCCACTCTCCCCAGCATATACTGCTCTGGCTTGTAACTGATCTGCTCGTCCGTAGCAGACTCAAAAAAAGCCCTCGTCACCCCATCAGGTATATAGCGAATAATCGGATGACCTCCACGCTTGAGCACTGCCTGCTGCAATGGCACCAACAATGGTTTGGCCGACTCAGGCACCTGCAGCATCACCACATCTCCCGCCTCTATACCCTGCCCATCATTGAGCGCAAATCATATCAATACTTCCGCATATCTCTCCAATATTTCTCTAGATGGCTCATACATAGCTATATTTCACAATTATCAAACAAAAAAAATCCATACCACTCACGGTATGGATATTAGTCACGGAATCAATTGATTGGTCTCGAATGTAATCTATTTTTTCATATAGAAATTCATAAATACTGTAGATTGAAATCATTGATGAGTCTCACGACGCATTGAGATATTGAATCACCTATACTCATCCTTTAAGTGTTTAGAGTATTTTCAAAACTCTTTATTTTCTACTAGCGAGACGATTACATATTTATAATCAACTCCACTTCATTTTCATTCAAGCTTCATGAGGAAATAATTCTTATGATGTTTTGGTATGTTCATCTGATGAATCTTTCTAGTTAGATCATCTATAGATCGTTCATAACCACTAATTTTTTCTCAAGTGGCAGAATCAATATATTCGAGATTATCGTCTCATTCAATCAAATTTTGTAACATAGAAAAAATTTCATCATCACAGAGAAGATGCACATCATGCATAAGTCAAAACCCTTCTTCACTAATTTTTTTCTTTAAATCTTCAGTTGGAGTGGGAGAAGAATTGATAAAAGTTCATCAATTTGTTTCGAATACTTCTTTTTTCTTAATCTTCATACCAAATACCTAATTGATAAAAATGGATTCAATATTATATATCTATAGTTCTAACTAAATTATTCAATCTCACTCTCCAAAAACTCTTCTATCTCCTGCTGAGTGTATAGTCATGGGATACTATATCGCTGATCACTACTATGATCTAGGATGACATAGCTAGGTATACGCGTCACACCAAACAATGCATTTGCTTGTTTCATTTGTTGTGAGATATACCATCTAGCTGATCACTCTTGGATACAAGTTTCAAAATCATCTATGTTGAGTTGCTTGGCAATGATCACCAGATCCCTGAGTGTAGTAGGAGTATCGGTATAGATCTGATCATGATACTCATCTAGCTGATCGTCTGATACACAGGACTCACCTAGTCGGATAGTAGCATCTATCCCATCTAGACTACTCACAAACGGTCTTCTATGTACGGCGAGAGGAGGTAATAGCGTCTTGGAAAGCGTACCAAGCACGTCTTGATCATGTGCGTCCTGACACAGCTCACTAGAGTGCTCACAGTATTGTATGACAGAAAACGTGTCATTGGGAACAACGCCAATAGCTTGCAATGATGCTAGATCCACAGTTCATACACTATACTCTTCTATGAGAGTATTTGTGGTGCTGGTCGGGATAGTATTATCTGGCTCTACGTCACCATCATCTGGCTGTATGGCTGCTAGCTCAGATCACGTATCACTATCCTGCCCGTCCTGCTTGTCTGATCTGTCAAATCAAAGCATACTAGATCGTCCTCATCTTTGCTGAACGAGACTATCTATGGGATTGATATCTGGTAGCTGACCTCCACGGATATAGTATATCTCATACCATCCTGCTACGAGCAACGCAAACAAAAATATCGCCAACAAGTGAAAAAATCTTTTCATAGTTTGGAAAAAACTAAAAACGAATAAGTAATATATACTTATTTATAAATGTATGTCAATACTATTTCATAATTATTTGCGGACAGTAATAATCATCTACAGACTATCACCTTACCTCCACTCGTCAACTCAGACTCTGTAAATTACTCACAATGACGATCATCTAACTTGAGTCTTGTTTCTTGAGTCTTGAGTCTTGTCTAGTACTCTATCTGTCCATACGCAATCAAAAAGTCAGCTATCTCATCAAACAATAATCAAGCTGTATCCAATCATCGCTGTGAACTCCTTGGTCTCCTCACCTGGATAGCTACGATATATCTAGGATCCTGTGCGGTGGTCACTCACACAAATGAGGTATTGGTCCATCATTTTCCTTCTCTAAACTTCCCTTTGTAGATAATCTCAGATGTACCTGTCTTGCCTCACACCGACAATCCAGGAAAATATAATTCTTCGTTGAGATTTCAATTTCTTACGACACTAGCAAGCGCATCCTTCATCTCCTCTGAGGTCTCGAGTTTCAATACTTTTGATTTTTCTTGAGATGCCAGCTCTATATAACGTTTTTTTTGTTGGCTATAGATCGCTTCTACTATGGTAGGCTTGATATATCGACCACCATTGACCAGTGTGGCATATGACGCCGCCATCTGCAATGGAGTAGCCAACATACCAGCTCCATAGGTATTTGTAAAAAATCACGCCTTGGAGACGGTATTAAAATCTGGGATGAGTCAGGGCTCTTCATTTGCCAGTTCTATACCTGTTTTTTCACCAAATCCAAGTTTATCAAGATATGAGTAGAAAACATATTTTAGCATTTTTTGGGCCATTCTTACCATACCTACATTGCACGAATGCTCCAATGCATGCAAAAATGTATGAGTCCCCGTACAGATATAACTAATATTGGCAATCGTATACTGACCGATTTTTACCAATCCTGGATCATTGTGAAAATCATACATACTAAACGCATCACTATCCACACCTATAGCTAATGCCAATGATTTGAATACAGAACCTGGCTCATAAGGGTAAGATATATTTTTGTCTACAAATACTTGAGGTCACAAATAATTTTCAAAAAAGTATTTTTTGAGCGTGAGGTCTTTTCTTTGTTCTGTGGTGGCAGCGAGTAGTTGCGATCCACTCATCACAAATACAGGCACATCTATACGTGTTTCGTCTTCTACCACAAATCTATCAGCTCTAGTAAGAGGTTTCATTTTGTAAGCATCTGCATAGCTATTTGGATTGTAGGTTGGGTAGTTGACTAGCGATTCTACTTTGCCAGTATTGGGATCCAGGATAGTCACCGCTATAGAGTCAGCGGCTAGATAGCCATGTCGTTTTCTTACGATTGTTTCGACTTCCTTTTGGACGATCGGATCTATAGTGAGGTACACATCAGAGCCATTTTGTGGTTGCTCTACTACGATGTTGTTGGATCATATCTGTCATATCCAGGGAGTAGCAAGTCATACAATCTTACCGTCTTTGCCAGCCAGCAACTCATCAAAATACTGCTCTACCCCATAAAATGCGTTTTCTTCATCGTCCAGGTATCATACGATGTGAGACATAAACGTCTCGTATGGATAGTACCTAGTGTGTGACTGCTCAAAACCCAAAGCATACATAGACGGATAAGGCGACACATCCACTGATGCTATATCTAACAATTCTTGAGGTATCGTAACTGCTATTCAGCTATCTTGTTGTTTCTTCAATGCATTGTATTCTTTTTTTAGATCAATTTGTTTGGATCGCTGAGTACGATAGTCCTCTTTTTTGTTTTTGATCTTATCCACAAGCATGATATTTAGGTCTGTTGCTATCTTGACATAGCGGTTTTCTTGGGATACGAGTATACGATCTCTCACTACATCGGGATGTATATCTATATCATAGCTCCCAAACAATTTATTTAGTGTCCTGGCTGATCTATCTCTGTTGGTGACCTTGGTGGGCGTGATATATACATATGCATCATCCACTATATCTACATATGCCAGATCCATCTCCTGCAGCTGAGCTATCAGTCATGGAGTCTCTTCAAAATTACCTACATAGTTTTGTGGCTTGTATCATATCTGTATCAATGTATCCAAGGTAGCAAGTATCTCTTCTTGTATCCATTCTGGTGTAGCCAAAGCATATAGATCTTGCAAAGCAGTAGTGTATTCTCCATCATAATCCTGCACAGCTACTTCATCAGCTACTACCCCTGTCATATAAAACACATACTTTTTTTCTGGGAGATATTTTTGTTTGGTGAAGTTTTCAAGGTTTTGGAGACACTGGAGCTGATCTGGCTCACTCAATCTATAAAACTCACAAAAATGTTCGTACAATACCGGTGTAAGATCCTGTATGAGCTGTTGTTTATCTATAATATGCTTGGGATCCACAAACAATGTAAACAGATCAATATTTTCTGTAAGTTGAATTTTTTCGCCAGACTTATCTTGGGTAAAGATATTTCACCTTTTGGCTTCCAATGAAGATCTGGTATAGTGCTGATCTAATAGCTTGTCTTGATAGTACTGTCACTGCACCACCTGTAGATCAAACAATCTCCACGTCAACAAAAAAAATAAACCTCAAAAAAATCGTAACAACATCGTATCGCTTGATTGCGCCTTGACGATGTTTTTTCGTTTTTTAGTATATTTTCTTAGGAGTGATTGTAGCTGAGGCAAGGGGGATTTCATAGATACACCGTATCAATAAAAAGATTGTCATACTTTCAACTCACAACCATACCAAAAAAAACAAAAAAAACCACCCTAACATGAAGTAACATGAGGGCGGTATTTTTGTATTTTTCTTTTGAGATTAATTGATGGACTATGCTCCAGTAGCGATACCCACCAGCCAAAAAATAGCGGATACCACAAACCAAGAAAATCCAATAATAGCAAGTCATATAGCTGCGTTTTTGACATATTTTCGACCTGCATTGTAGCCATCCTCATTGCCGCCTGCGGTTAGCATCCTGATACCTCATCGGATCAGTACGATCAATGCTATAAGTCACATAATCGCCAAAAAGAAATTGAGTCAGTTTTGGATTGCGGTGACAAGTCCGTCTCATATACCAGACACATCATCTTCTACTCATCATATATTGAGCTTAGTATCTTCATTGGTGAGGTATTTGGTGCTCCCAAAACCCTCTGTAGGGACTTCTACAGCCATCACAGGAGTCACAAAAATACTTAGCATCACGTACAATATATGCTTCATCGATATAGAATACAGTTTCCAAAAATTATCCTCAGATAGTATTTCATCAGGTACCAGCAGCTCACTCTGCTGTGAGATTGATCAATCGTAGTATCATACTCACGATAAACCAGGCCAAGCCTATCATCACAAGTCAGATAGCAGCTTGTTTTAGGATAGTATATCCAGATTTTTACTGATCTTCATTGCCTGCTGCAGTCACCATCCTAAATCCTCATCGCAATACAATAATCAATGCAATCAAAGCCATAATACCCAACACTCGATTGACAAATCCATTGATCACATTGACCAATGAATCTTCTTGTCAGTCTTCAGTTCATACGAGATTGATGTTTTCTACCGGACCTGCATCCTTGGGATCCACAAACGGACTCGTCGTGATATCCACTGCCGCAAATCATATACTCGATCCCACAAAAACTGATCCTAGCAAGGCTAGAATCAGTTTTGTAAAAGTTTTTTTGAAGATACGCATCATAAGTATGTAGTAAGACAATCAAAATCGTGTCGACAAAATTACTGAGAGAGAGTATTACCTCCAGTATTTTCACCACCTCTACCTGCAATCTCGATCAAGAAGAAGATAAGACTGATAATAAACCAAGCTACACCAATTAGTGCAAGACCCAAAGCTGCTTGCTTCAAGATAGTAAATCCAGACTTATATTTGTCTTCATTACCTGCTGCAGTCACCATCTGAAATCCTCCTCGCAGAAGAATAACGAGAGCGATAAGTGCCATAATACCTAGCGTCCAGTTGATAAATCATCTTACCACATTACCAAACGAATCTTGTTGACCGGTACCGGCACCGATTACATTTACATTTTGAGTATTACCTCATACGGTAGAATCAGTAAATGAATTTTGTTGACCTACACCAAATTGTGCAGTCGTTACTCCAATAAGTGAAAGACCACATACTGCAGTTACAAATCCTGTAAAAAGTTTCTTCAACATTGTTGTATATATAAAGAGTAAAAGTTACCTTATTTGGCAAACATCTATATTTTACGAAAGCTGTTTTGATTTGTCAAATTTTGAAGGACTTTTTTTTATAGATTTTTAGGATTGTTTGAGTGTCCTAAAAAAATACTGCTCTGGGACGTTTTGTTCATAGATCATAGACAGACATCTCATGATGTTTTTTTGTCGATTGATAGGATCTGATGCATAGATATATGAGTCTTTGTTGCCATATCTAGAGAGCTGATCCATAGTAGTATATTCACCCAGATAACGATTGTTGAGTGTGTTAAACACCGCCTTCACACCATCTACAGGAGTAGCAAATACTCTTGTATTGCCACTGTCATCATTTCATACATTACCGATATTGTTGCCTGATTTGAAGTTTCTATAACTTGTCTCTGCAGCTCAGATACAGATACCAAACACTGGATCTATCCCTGTCTCAGCAGATGCCTGGAGCCATATATTTGGATCTGAAAATGTGCCAGCTCCTGATTTGCTCAAAAAATAATCTCTTCTCTGATCTACCGTCTCTCATTGCAGATCTGGGAGATTCGATAGATCTATACCTCTAGCCAGATAGTCCTGCTTCCATTTGAGATGATACAATGGATCCAACTCATCACTATCTACAAAAATACTTGTATCTAGGACGAGATAGGGATCTAGAAGTTTGGCGTTTTTGTAGATCTGTAGGGCTGTGTGCGGGACTGGAGAATCTAATCACGCTCATACTGTCCCAGGCGTCCCTCCTGCTAGTCACAACATCTCTCCCCTACTCACGATATCTCCTGGCTCCACATATATCTCAGATAGTGGTGAGATCACTGACACATAACCATACTTGTGCAGCAAGATCACTCGCTGTAGTCCGATATTTTTGTGTTTCATTGTTTTGTATACTATAGCTGGTGCTGGAGCATATATCTCCTGTCATTGCTGGGCTTGTAGATAGATGCTATCACTGTTTGACAATTCTGGATACTGCTGCGTGGATATGATGCCTGTCACCATACGATGTGGCCAAGAAAAATATGTAGGCCCATCCACTATATCCCTCTCACTCAACAAATTTGACACATCGGTGTTTTGGTCAATAAAGACTGATGTACTATCAGTAATTTTATTGATACGATCCATCTGGTCTCACAGTTGAAGTTGAGATGATTGAAGTTGGTTATACTGATTTTGGACAAATTTTTGATCCTGATCGAGGTAGCTCACAAGCTCGCTCACATGTGTCTTTTGCTCCTCAAGAGTTTTGATATCTTGTTGGTATGTTTTGATTTTAGCTACATAATCAGCAGTGATTGACTGCAATTCAAATATAGATTTCTGTCTAATTTGATGCATATTTTGAATTCTAGTAAATGAGAATTGTAGCTGATTGTGCAATAATGAGATAAGCTCATCTTTTCATAATGCATTTGCTATATTATCAGATTTTGACAACAATTTTACAGTACTAATCTCATTGTCTGATATATAAAAATCGTTTGATATCTTATATAAAATTTGGGAATATCTACGTATATGTTCTTGTATATCTTGTATATCTTGCTGGATCTCTTCTAGAGATTGTTGTCAGCTACGTATTTTGCTATACATCAGTGTGATCTCTCTTTGCAGATATAGTACCTGCTGTTGATGTGATTCCATATCTTGGATTGTGCGAGTCAATGCAAGTTTAGCGGTATTTGAATGCTGCAGCAATGCATCTCTTCTTGATGATATCATTTCCAAAGTACTGGTGACATCATCATACGACTGCGTAAGTTGATCAAGTGTTTGCTTGGCATCAACCATGTCCATCAACGGTAAATAGTTATCATTTGTGTATATATCTTGGACAGTATCGTCTGCAAACATCTGAAAATCTCCCAGACCTTGCAAAAAATCTGAATCTTGAATATCTCACGTTTGTGCAAACGCTTGAGTATAAGTTGTCGCAATACATATCAAGAGAAGGAATGTTTTTTTCATATTAGCTATTTGAAAAAATATTTGATGTAGGTCATTGTTTGTTATCTATCAATTCTGCTCTCACTAAAATTCTATTGAGATCAGAAAACAAAGGATAGCAAGCCATCAAAGTAAGATTACGTTGACCTGCTATATCATGTTTTTCTATCTCATATCATACATCTTTGGGATCTTTTATTGTTTTTTCTTGGACTTGATAGGTATATAGCTGACCATCTCGGATCACCTGAAACTCATCACCTTGCTCCATTTGTGGTAGTTTGTAAAAAACGTATCAAAAAGGATTTTTTGCATCTTCTCGTGCGCTGACCGTACTATGACCAAACAAAAGTGAATTTCACTCACCTCATGGTGTAGAGGTAAATGGGTATTTTACTATTCATTTTTTCAATTCTTCATCAAAATCACCATTTTGCAATTTTTCATCACTTGCGTATTCCACATCTTGTATGGGTGTATCCACTCAGATACTATTTGCTACAAGTCTTTTGCCTGGGGGCAAGTCATTGAATGCAAAATCATAATGATTAATCTTTTGGGAAAGATAGTCTGAAAGCTTGAGCTCTGGTCTAATACCTGCTAACGGAGACACATCATCAATAAGAGTATCCAAGGATGCACTATCTAGAAAAGATGCGTCTTGCATAGCAGAAGACATACCCAAATCTGTATCTTGCACTATATGTACATACTGCGTATCACTGTTCTCCGTCATATCCTGCACCCACAACACTATAGCCTTGTGATACAAAAATAGCATACCCAGGATACTCACAGCACATACAACAATAGTAAAATCAAGCACTTCTTGACCCAAAGTCAGTAATATATGTTTATTTGCAGCGTTTTTTGTTTTCATCAAGTAGTGTTAGTCACCTAAAACAGTGATATCACTATAAGACAAAGTATAAAATATAGCAATTTTGTGTATAAAAATTGTATATTATTAATTTACAAAATTGCTTTTAATTAATATAATAGTTACAGTAAATGAAAATAATCTTTGGTAGGTTACTACATTTTGGATTCATGTATCAAATACTCTCTATAATACACTTTATTAAATAAAAAGAAAAAGGCTCTCATCGATAAGCCCAGTTCTGTCATTGTATATCCATTGATATACGTGTGATAGTATTTCTCTCGACCTGATATATCCAGGTATCTAGCACTACTCTCGCATATGCGAGATAAGCTTGCATCAGCAAGGGTTTACCGCTGGTGTGATCATCAATCACACTCAGGTACGGTATCTCAAAAAAATTGAGAATCCGCTCTTTTCACCTTTTTCAATACTTGATAGTTTGAGCTATCAAGTGCTGATAGTATCGTCTCTGTGGCACGTTGCTTTGGCCGTAGCATCCAATCACCGTTAGTGATGTGCATTGGTATGATGCTGGGACTTTCCTCTCCACGCATGGAGCACTATCAGATGAGAGACTTACAACATACCAATCACAGAGCAAGTTACAATCAAAAAATGTTTGATCTATACAAAACATCAGGAAGGTGGATTGAATGTGTAGATAGCTATTGGTGATCACAAAAAGTGTGCAAAAACATTGCAAAGTAGATAAATATTGCTATGCTACACAGACTCTTTTATGTTTTGAAAATTTTACCACTATGTACACTGCATTAATTATTATACTTATTGTATCTTGAGTTCTATTTGTGTGATCAGTACTTATGATGAGTCCCAAAGGATGACTCTGAGCAGGTATCGCATGATTTAGTGGATGATCTGGAGACTACGGATCCAAAAAATCTATAGAATCAACGCTAAAAAAGGTTGCTATCGTGACCAGCATTATTTTTGTGGCTGTTAGTGTAATTTTGCCATACACAAACTCTTAATGCAGCGGAAACTATCAAAAATGAGTATACTACTGTACTCATTTTTTTAGTTTTAGTGCAAAGTTTTGTTCAAAAAAGAATGCCTCTACTCTATCTACTCTAGATTTATATAGTATACAGCACACACTATGAAACAATGACCAAGCAATACTCCATCACAAGAAAACCCTGAAAACAAGATAAAAAAGTATATCTATGCCTGACTCGTATGATTACGAGCTATTTTGGGTGTGCATGTTTTTTATGTCTATGCTTCTGCTGAGTGAGATGGGAGCAAGTGAGGGACATTTGTGGAGGCAACTACAGACCAAATCAATTTTTTGCCATATACTAGCACAAACGATATCAATAAATTATATAAAAACTTTTTGTTTGAGTGATGTGCAAAACCCGTATTTAGCGGCACCAACATATGATATGAAAATGTATTGTGCGAAATAAATACAGACGACTACAAGGTATTTACCGCAAGTGTACCTCCAAATAATTTTTGGTCTGATGGTGAGCCACTTACTATAGAAGATGTATTTTTTACATATAGTAGTTTGCTAAAAAACAATACCTGGAACCTTGAACAATTTAGCAATTATAAAAATATAAATATCCAGGTGGATGGAACTCAACTCATTGTTTCGTTTCCCAATGCAAGTATAGACAACATGATTTTCTTCACAAACTTTGTCCTTCCAGAACATATACTTGCCAATCAAACCTTTGAGTTTTATACCAGTGTATTTGCGCAAAATCCGATATCTAGTGGTTGTGCGGTCCTGCAAACTTGAGAAAACGATTCAAATAGTGCAATATTTGATCTATGAGCCTGTGAAGAATCCAGTATCAAGTTCTATCAAGTAAAATACTTTCCCAACACCAGCGACCTTGTATCTTACACAAATACTGACGCTTCCAATATTGATATAGTATTGACAGCAAACCAACTAGAATGATTTACTCCACAACAATACATATCCAATAAATTTAGTGTGGTATTTGTAAATACAGAAAAAAATAGATCAAATACGCTCAGATCAAATCTCGTGTCAATCATCAATAAGGCTCTTGAGTGACATCCGCTCTTGATAGAAGACAACTTTTTGTTTGATAATATCTCACAAGATGTAGTGGTAGCTGATATACCCACACTCATCCAAGAGCAAAACAATCCAGTGCAAGCGCCAGAGATCGAAGAAGAAAATGATGATCTACCTGCGTCTATACAACTATGATCTCAAGATGATAAGGTGTACTCAATTGATGAGGTCATCTCTAGTAGAAAAGTACTCAATCTTTCTTTTGATACAGCGTATGACCAAGTCTCTGTCATCCACAACAATGGAGGTGAATATTTTCCAAAATCGTATAGTAAGACAAAAAAATCAGCAAGCTATAACATTAGTCCTGTATTGAGAAATATAGCAACAGGAGAAAATATCTATAGTATCAACGCATATATAGACAATGAACGTGTTGATAGTTTTGAAGTGCGTGTATCATACCTTACCCCTACCCAACAAGACATACCTGAGGCGCAAGCACCTACCGATTCAGAACCAGATGATCAAGATATTCTGGAATTGATATATTTTGAAGATACCATCAATACAAGTATCGTCAAAAATCTCGATGCTTATCTCAATTCAAACAACTTGTGAGGCCTTATCAATTTTGTGTGATATACCGACAATGACGAACTAGAGGGCAAGATAGAATCAGGTGAATACGACCTAGCTCTCAGGACTATCAATATGTGACTCAGAAAAGATCTTTCCAATATATTTATCAGTGAGTCGGCATATATCAATCCATCCAAGTACGTAGATGAAGAATTAGCCTGATTTGTTAGCGAGTATTTTCGTGCATCATATGACAGACAACAAATCATCAAAACCAGCATAGATCGCATCTACGCAAAAAGCTATCCACTCGTCATACTAGGCAAACAGCTAGAAACATATCAAATAAACAAAAATATCGAAAAATCGCCATTTCCAGAAAGAATGTACGTATTTGGTTGGAGAAAAGACTATGTCCCAAATATTGAGTGATTTGGTCATGTGACTATAGATCGAGACAAGCTACTCAATCGAAACAACTTTGCTAATTTTATCAAAGAGTTATAAGACCCATGTTGTGAGGAATGGATATACAGACTATGATATTTTTGGCGATCACTTTTGTGATATCTATCAGTATCCACGAATATGCCCACGCCTGGACCAGTGTGAGGCTGGGTGACCCTACTCCCAAGCTCCAATGAAGACTAACGCCAAATCCACTCGTCCATATCGATCCTGTCGGTTTCTTACTTATTTTTGTGATTGGTTTTGGTCGATGAAGACCGGTCATCGTCAATCCTAGTTATTACAAAAATCCCATCAGAGACGAATTGCTTGTAGCGCTCGCAGGACCATTGTCCAATATTATCCTCGCATTTGCTGGGACTATACTGATGCATATCTACATCCTCCTTACAGGATTGGACAATGCATTGGCTGGTGGAGATATTATCGTACAATTTTGGATGCTATTTGGGTGGCTCAATGTCGCTCTAGCGGTATTTAATATGATCCCCATCCCTCCTCTAGATGGATATAGAGTACTCACATTTTTGTGGCCCAAGACACAGTGATTTTTGCTCAAATATCAGATGTATTTTGGGGTTGTGCTTCTAGGACTTATTTTTCTCCCTGGTATATCTGGCGTAGTGATGTGATTTATCTCAGGTATCTCACAGTTTATCTATGGGATTATCAATACCTTGGTGGCATCACTATTCTTTTGGTAGACAAAACAAGCTGATCGCTAACGGCCAATAGCTAGCTATTAGCCGTTAGCTACTAGCCTTATTATTTTTGATCACACATATGCTCGACAAACTCAAATCAATCGCAGACAAAGTAGAAGCTCTTCAGCAACAACTCTACGATCCATCTATCACTGCCGATCACAAAAAAATGATCGCCATACAGAGGGAGATTTCGTGATTGTCTGATGGATACGAACTATACAAACATCTCAAAAAATATACCGACCAAAAAAATGAGGCAAAAGAAATGATCGAGAACGAGACAGATGCTGAGATGATCGATATGGCAAAAGCTGAACTCGAAGAAGCGGAAACACAACTCGCTGATATGGATGAAAGAATAAAGCTTGCTCTCCTCCCCAAAGACCCAAATGACGAAAGAAATATCTATCTAGAAGTAAGACAGGCAGCAGGATGAGATGAAGCAGGATTGTTTGCTGCTGAGGTGCTCAGGATGTATCTGAGATACGCAGAGAGACAATGACTCAAAGCAGAGATCATAGAACATGATAGAACCGGCATCGGTGGACTAAAATTTGCTATGGTAAAAATCGCTGGAGACAAGGTGTATAGCAAACTCAAGTTTGAGTCTGGAGTACATAGAGTACAACGTATACCAGATACCGAGACCAACGGGAGAGTGCACACCTCTACTATCACCGTAGCAGTGATGCCAGAAGTTGATGATGTAGAAGTCCATATAGATCCCAATGATGTAGAGATGGACACCTTTGCGGCTAGCTCATCTGGATGACAAAACGCCAACAAAAATCAGACCTGAGTCCGCCTACGTCATATCCCCTCAGGGATCATCGTGATGTGACAAGACAGCAAATCACAGATGCAAAACAAAGAAAATGCCTGGAAGATGCTCCGTACCAAGATGTACCAACACGAGATGGACAAACAAATCAAAGAACAAAAAGATAAGAGATTTGATCAAGTGTGATCTGGGGATAGATCAGAAAAAATACGTACCTACAATTTTCCTCAAGATCGTGTTACCGATCATCGCATCAAACAATCCCGATCCAATATCCCAGGTATCCTAGATGGTGAGATAGAAGATATTATGAAGGAGCTGATAGTCGAGAACCAAACCAAGCTCCTAGAAAGTGCTGGAGAGTAATACCCAACTGTCATTCGCACGGATGAGGGAACAGACGAAGTTGCTGGAGAGTGCTGGGGAGAAGAAGAATTTGCATTTTTAAACAAATCGAGTATAATCGAATTAAATATATATTTTATATAATATTCGACTATATAATGATTATAGAGCGTCCTTTATATGCTAGAAAATATAAGCAAGCCATCAAACAACCTCATACTATCATCATTACCTGACAGAGAAGATCGGGTAAGTCGGTGCTACTCTCTCAGATCACTAAGCAATACCAAAAGAAGTTGTATATCGATATGGAAAACTATGAAAATAGAAAATTTTTGGATATCGATGTACTATATAGCTATATCAAAGAAAAAATAGATACTGATCAGATACAGCTATGTGCCATAGATGAGATACAGTATATCAAGAATTGGGAATCTGTGCTATTGAGTCTGAGTAAGTATGCAACTCAAGTAACTTTTGTGATCACTGGATCCAATAGCGATATGATATCATCTGAATTAGCTACCCGTTTGAGAGGAAAATCTACCCAGATACACATCCTCCCTTTTGGGTATCAAGAATTTTTGTCTTATCATAATATGTGAGTCTCGCAGTCATCTTGGACTGAATATATGACAGCTGGGAGTTTTGCGTATGCCTATAGTCTAGAGACGCTCGATCAAAAAAAAGATCGGATACAGCAGCTCATCAATACTATTTTTTTGAAGGATATCGTCGAGAGACACAAGATTAGAAATCCAGAACTCCTGAGGCAATTATTTTTGTTTGTGCTCGAAAACACAGGATCTATCACTAATATCAAAAATATAAAAAACTCACTCAAACAACAACAGATATATGTCACGGTCGATACATTGCAACAATATATGTCATACCTGATAGACAGCTATCTGGTATACCCAGTGGATATCTACGACATCCAAGGCAAAAAAGTGTTTGATAGAATGAGAAAATACTATCCTTCTGACCATATATGGAGACAAATCTTGATGTGATGATTTGATCCTGGTCAATGAAAAACCCTAGAAACAATGGTATATTTTGAACTGTTGAGATATGGTTGGTCTGTGCAAGTCGGGAGAAATAAGAAAACAGAAGTAGATTTTGTCGCGACTCGCAACGATCACAAGATATATCTCCAAGTCAGCTATCTCTTACAAAATCAACAAACTCTAGATAGAGAACTCACGAGCCTCACAAAAATTTCAGATAACTACCCAAAATACATCGTCTCACTGGATCCGCTACCTATGTGAGAGCAAGATGGTATCAAACATATACAGGTACGAGAGCTTGGGAAAGTGATTGAATAGGTGCATACAAGATCACCGCATCAAACAATCTCGATCCAATATCCCAGGTATACTAGATGGTGAGAGTGAAGATATTATGAAGGAGCTTATTGTGGAAAATCAGACGAAATTGCTGGAGAGTGCTGGGGAGTAAAACTATCTTGCAGATTTTAATTTAACATAATCTTCTCTTAATTCACTTATCGCATCTTTAATCTGATTGCCTGAAAATTCTTTATTTCTAAGCAATATATTTTCGATCACTAATCACATCTTCTTGGGTAATGGCTTCTTGTAGTTGAAAATATTTGATAACAATACCCTTATAGTATCAGAATTACTTCATTGATACTCCTCATGATCAACAATATCTTTAGATAGCTTTGTTGCAAATCTGTCACTTCAGTAATGTTTAGTAAGAAAAGATAAGAGGCTGTTTCAAAAATCATTTAATTCAAAAGTTGTATCCTCAATACCCTCAACTATTATATTCAAGTGATTAATAAATTCTAAAATTATAGCATTCTTTGTTGCTTCTGGAATTTCATCTCACTTTTTTTCTTCAATCAATTGAATAACTTTTTCTTTCTCTAAAAAGAGATCCACAAGAATATTGCGAATCTTTTTTGGGAATTTACTATATAATAAATCTAATGAGATGAGCTCTCCAGTACCGATATGTCAGTCTTGATGTAACTTAAATTTCATAAACTGAATATTAAGGGTAAATTACAAATAAGTATATAATCATCAATAATTAAAAGTCAACATATAATATATATTAAATTAACTTTGACTGTTGAAAACTTTTCCTTACACTACCAATAGTGATCGACATAGATACAGTGATGCAACCCAAAGCGGTCCCACTTATAAATTCATGAGATTGCCACGCTATATATGTCGACCCTTCGCACCCTTCGGTCATTTCGCTGCGCTCCACTCAGGATGACATATATGCTCGCAATGACGCACTACTCTCTTGTTTCTAAATTCTTGTTTCTGTCACATGCTCATAGATATCATAGCAGACTACTCCACCGAAACCAAAAACCATCTCAAATCCGTCTGGACTGAGATTATCAAGTTTTTGGATGCGCAACATGATAGCAAGAAAATACTCACCTTCCTCTCCAAGTGTGCCGTGATCAGTATAGACGAACAGGCTCAGACCGTCCACCTCTGAGTACCTAATGATTTTGTACTCTCACAGGTCAATAAATTCTTCAAAAAGCCATTGGCTGATGCGGTGCATACCAGCTACAATACAGACTACTCGCTCAATATCGTCAGTCATCCTGAGCTACAAAACGGACATCACGACCTCCAGATCGAAGTAAAAAAACATCTCAGCTGATCGCTCGAGACCAAGCAAGCTCCAGTCATGGATACCAAGACCACAACCGCCCTCAGCAATTATTTTGGGATTTTATTTGAAAAAAAATATACGTTCAATAATTTTGTGATCGGAGCAAATAGTGAGCTGGCCGCCTCTGCTGCCCAAGCCATAGCAGAACAGCCAGGTGAAGTCTACAATCCGTTTTTTATCTATGGTGATGTGGGTCTGGGCAAGACACATCTGATGCAGGCCATCGGCAATCATATCATACAGCACGATCCAGACAAGGTGATTGTGTACCTCCCGTGTACCAAGTTTATTGATAGGATCATCCACGCAGTGAGGTTCAACAAGCTAGAAAACCTCAAGCAAAAGCTCGAAGAAGTGGATGTATTGATGATCGACGATATACAGTTTTTGGCTGGTAAGGACAAGACGCAGGAGATTTTTCACAATATATTCAATGATTTTTATGCCAAAGGGAAGCAGATCGTGATCACTAGTGATGAGTCACCCAAGGCGCTGACTCTCCTAGAGCCGAGACTGCAGAGTCGTTTTTCTCTGGGACTAGTGGTGGATATCAAGAGACCAGACCTGGAGACTAGGATCGCCATACTCCAGTCCAAAGCTCAAAAAAAAGATATCCAACTCGAAGCGACCCATATACAGATGATCGCTGAGTCTGTAGATACCAATATCAGAGAGCTAGAATGAGCACTAAATATAGTAATGACAAAAAAACAGCTCTTGAAGAGAGATCTCACCGAGCAGGATATCTTTGACTCTCTCGATACGCTCGGCATCCAGGATGTACGCAAAGTGAATATCCAAGAACACACCGCACCTGATATACAATCAGAACGTTCTCCCTCTCCTAGCGACGACGCAGGAGGAGCGGTTGGGACAAGGTGAATGACAAAGTCAGAGAAGGCGCCCTGGGGCGGAGGGCTGGGGTGAGGGTCACAATCACAATCTATCCCCAACACCTCCGTCTCCGCATACGAAAAAAAACTCGAAGCCATAGCCAACTACTACGGACTAGAAATAGAACAACTCAAAGGAAACAGTAGAACCAAAGAACTCTCCTTTGCTAGACAATGTGCGATGTATATCGCCAAGACACAATTTAACCGATCTCTCCAAAAAATCTGAAACTTCTTTGGCGGAAAGAACCATAGCTCAGTCCTGTATGCTATCAAGAAGTTTGATAGTCATATAAAAGAGAACCCAGAGACGAGAGAGATTATGAATGGGTTTTAGAAGAGATAAAATTTAATGAAGATATGTATTTGTGGCAGTCCGTGATCAGGCAAAAGCCATCTAGCGTGAAAATTGGAAAATGTATATAATATACCAATTTTTCATCTTGATGAAATTTTTATCAATGATGATTGGACAAAGAAAGAAAATACAGAAAAGTTACAGGAAGAAATATTTGATACAAATAAACAACGAATTATAGACTGAAATTATTGAGATAATATGATATCTAGACTCGAGAGAAGCGATAAAATATATATACTGAACATTCCACGTATCATCTGTGTATATAGAATCATAAAAAGATATATATTGGAGCTATGAGATGGGTCACATAGAATATGAGTTTGAAATAAAAGACCCGTTATAAGTCGATCATTTTTAAAATTAGTTCGAAACTACAAGAAAACTACATGATACTCTATTTTACAGTCATATACAAAAGCCCATAGATCAAAAGTGATTGAAATCAGTCGAAAAGAACAAGTAAGTTGATACAAAAAAATAGAACTTATATAATACCTCTTATCTTATATTTGCGTATGAATTACCTCTTCGACACCCAAGCTCTCACCGACTATCTCCAGGATCACAAGATCCCGGCTTTTCGTGCCAAGCAAATACAGCAGGCGATATTTAAAGAAGGAATACTGGATATAGATCAGATCACTACTCTCTCCAAAGATCTCAGAGATCAGCTCTCCCAAGATTTTGTGATAAATGATTTTACACTCAAGGAGAAGGTGGAGTGACCAGAGACTACGAAGTTCTTGTTTGAGCTGGCAGATGGAAAGATCATCGAGACGGTACTGATGTATCATCGACATGTCAGACCAGAATACGAAGATGAGATCAAACAACGCAAGATCCTGAGATCCTGGACCAATCACGATATCTCTCCTAAGACACACAAACTCAATAGGATTACGATCTGTATCTCGAGTCAGGTGTGATGTGCCGTAGGATGTATATTTTGCGTGACGGGCAAGCTAGGCTTCAAAAAAAACCTCCCGCGACAGGAAATACTTTTGCAGATATTATATGCCAACAATTATATCCAAGGAAAGTTTGGTAAAAAAGAAGATGGGACCTGGAATAGAGTGAGAAATGTGGTGTTTATGGGGATGGGTGAGCCGATGCTCAACTATGATGAGATGGTCACCTCTATCGAGTATATGAAGGACCAGCGTGCATTGTGACTTTCCAAGAGGCATATCACTATCTCCACCTCTGGTGTGGCTGACAAGATCAGACAGCTGATCGATGACAAGGTCGATGTGAGACTCGCACTGAGTCTCCACGCCCCAAATCAAGAACTCCGCAAGGAGCTCATCCCGATGATCGCCAAGAGACGAGACATAGACGAACTGATGGAGACGATCGATTATTACACCTCCTCTACCGGCAATAGACTGTTTTATGAATACATCATGATACGCGACAAGACCGATACCGTAGAGATCTGACACCAGCTGGGCAAGCTACTCAAGCATCGCAACGCCCACGTCAATCTCATACCATACAACGAAAACCCAGCTATGCCAAACCTAGAAACATCAGAATATGACCAAATACTCAAATTTAAAAAAACTGTAGAATCGCACGGCGTGACGGTCACCGTACGTGATACCCTCGGGCGTGATGTGCAATGAGCGTGCTGACAACTAGGATATGAAGTAATAATGAAGCAAAGAATCGAGGATATGGAAGCGGAGAATGAGGCAGTAGATAGTGATAAGTAAAGATCTACAATTACAATACACATCTCCATATACCAATCACACCATATACCAACTCCCACAACCATACCCTAAGGGTATGGCTTTTCTACTACATCATATACTATCATATATATGTCAATTACTCTTGAAATCGAGGAAACAATAGCTATATAGAAGAAACTCCCAAAAGTGGTGAGTAAATAAAAAATACAATTATTAACCATATATTGTCACTATAGGACAATATATTAAATCTTTAACATATGGTAGGAAATACACTACTTACTGATATAATACAACAGTTGTATCAAACAGAAAAGTTTCAAACTCTTGGAGAGTATGGATCAATTAAGAGATTTCAGGCATTACCAGAAAGTGGTAAACATTATCTTGAGAACTCAGAATTATTTACTGCAAATAATCTTTTTAAACTCTATACTAAAAATATAGATTTTAAAGATATACAATCAAGAATGGAAAGAAGATTTTTTGCAAAACGACAAGCATATCTCAGAGTATCGTTCAAAAAAAATGACGATCAGTCACCGTTATTGAAAATTCAAATTAGGACTCTTACAGGATTCTACAATGAAACAGCAAAGATAATGGTAAAGGAAAAGTACCTAGGAACATCGTTTCATGTTGGACAAGACACATCTTGGAAGTTAAACGAAGATGATTTTGGCATAACTCATGATATGAGAAAATTACAAAATCATCTTGAAAGCCTAGATTTACTAGAAGTTTTCGAAAAATGTTGTAACTTTAAGTAAAAATAGCCTATGAAGAAAGTAAAGATCTCTAATCCTATTCCACATGTTGTCAGAGCTGTAAAGCAGAAAATCAACAAAGCGAAGGAAGATAAAGATCAAAAGAAAGAAGACATGAAAACAGTTCAACGTATCCAAGATTTAAATAAAGATTCAGATCAGGATATTTGGAGTGTTTAATCTATTAATCACATTATCAAATAAAAATTCAAAAAATGGATTTAACTTTAAATGCAAGAAATTTAGAAAATCATCTTAATGGCAAAAACGAAGTATCGTTTTATGTGCCTAATCTCAGAAAAGCATTTCCCTCTGGAAATATAGAGCTACTTAAAGAATCTAAAGGAGGCTCTTTACCTGAAAAAACACAAAATGGTGCAGCATTTTTACACAACACCAGTATTGATAAAGATACTGGTCAGCCGTATAATGTGTTTATTAGAAGTACAGATAGAAAGGTTAAGGCTTATTTCAAAGTGCCAAACAATGATGGTGAATATGATCTTATGGCATACTGTGAAAGTCGATCTGCAGAAAGTATAGAAGCTGAACGAAAAGCAAATCAAGAAACCATGGAAGATCAACAAGCCACAAAGGCTTTTGAAGAGTTACTGGAAGTCTAAATTAGATTTCTTCAAATAACATAAAGCCCGATAGGATTATCCTATCGGGCTTTTTTCATTCCTAAATTTCCTCACTCCTCTACCTCAATACCAACACTCTCCTCCCCACCTGCTGTCATTTTCTCTGATATACTTCTCAGGTCGGAGTGACCGTGTATCCTAGCTCAGTCGCTGCCTCAGTGATACGATCGGAGATGATAGGATGATCGAGTCGGAGGTATTCTGGTACAGTCATCACGATTGGTACGTGAGGGACCGCTTTTTTTGTATTGGTGAGAAAAGCGCTATATAACTCCACGATAGATCAGAGATTGTCTTTGAGTATAGTATGGGTTTGATTTTTGTGCTTGAGCATCTCTTGTTTGACCACAGGGCCGAGTCGTCACTCAGTCACGATCACATCTACCTTGTCTAGAAACGGCTTGGTAAACTCATCGTTTACATCGTGCTTAAACAAAGTAATCAATCCCTCCTCTTGATGCAACTCATGTGTCTTCCATCGTTTGAGATTTTGCTTAGTAGGCGTGATATTGATATCAGATCATATAGTATAGTATCCCAGATGATTGGCCACGAAGTTGGTCGTCCCAAATCCGCAAAACGGATCCCATATAGTAGGTATATCTGCAGTCGTCTGACTTACTCAGATATTGACCAATATATGAGTCAACTTAGCAGGCATCATCCCGATCTGCATCCCAGCAGCCGGCTTGTCAAAATCAATCGCACTATACATATCTACATCCTGCCATCATGTGACCAGACCATATCTTCCATCTCATAGCGCAAATACCTCTGCTCATTTTCTTTTGATCTCTAGATCGGTCTTTCATCCCTCTAGTACCTTATACCTCCTGATACCATAGTTTCTCTTGATCATCAGTCCGAGTTCGTTGCTATCTACTCAGACGATAGGGAGTTTTTTTGCTTGGAGCGAGGTCTTGAGTTGTGACTCATCTACCACCTCTCCTCGCTTGATGATACCTCACAGCTGTCAGATCCTCTCAGGACATTGAGTTTTGAAAAATACCAACGACCATTCGGTCTGTATATTAGTTGGCTGCACAAGTTGTAATTCTGCTAAAGAAAGCTCAGGCGTCTTTCCTAGTACGGCAAAGTATGTCATATGGTATATGGTACAGTAAAATGGATACAAGAATTAAGAATACAGTCTTAAGATGCAACAGAAACATATTTTACCCCAGCCCTTTCTCCTTATTCTTTTTTCCTTATTCCTAACTCCTCTTTATCTTCACTATCTCTTCTTTTGCTCTTTCTAGCTGTGTATCCAGCTCATCAGACAAAAACAACTCCATATCAAACTCTACCTCAATATCAGGCGTGATACCATCTTCATCTATATTGGTGCCGTTTGGGGTATATCGTTTGCCGATGCTGTATTTGAGCGATGAGCCATCTGAGAGTTCTTTGATGGTCTGCACCGATCATTTGCCAAACGTGGTATTGCCTACCAACACAGCATCTATCTGATCTTGCAATGCTCCAGCCACTATCTCAGATGCACTAGCTGACATCACATCTACCAATACTACTACAGGTAGTCATTCTAGATCACCATAGCCTTTAGATCTAGATTCTTCATTGGGAAATATACTATAATCCACTGTTGTGATTACTTCGCCTTTGGGCACAAAAAACGATGCCACCTCTACCGAGATAGGCAAGATACCTCCTCCATTACCTCTCAGGTCTAGTATTACTCATTCTGCTACAGATCCATATTGATTGATAGCTTCTTTCATCTTGATGGTCGTGTCTTCGCCAAAAGTAGCGAGCTCGAGATACAAGATATTTTTATTCTCAATTTCAAAAATCTCTGCTGTCAC
>CALHCH010000018.1 GCA_937930555.1 Candidatus Absconditabacterales bacterium
CTACTAGCGACACTTCAAATACAATTACTTGTAGATACAAGGTGGGAATACAGAGCGTAAGAAAATTTGAACTACTCAGCGCGAGTCTTGTAGAAAACAATGAAGAAGGAACTGGAGAATCAGCTAGAGAGGACACTGCAAATGAAGAGACAGTAGATACAGATACTGCAGATCAGGATCAACCTACACAAGACAGTGAGGATAACAGTATCACTACCACAGGAAGTATTATACAAAACAATACAGATGACATACCTACAATCGAAGATACCAACAAAGCAAAAGTAATAGATGAATGAGAATATGAGGGACGACTTTCGTTCCCATCTAGTAGATGATATGTGTTGTATTTTTCTGATAGATGAGTGTGATATGCTGGAGGATATCTGAGCGAGACAGAGTCACTCACTATCTGAGCGACAGACTGCAGCTACTGAGTCAAAGTCACCAAGCGAACCAATATAGACAACGTAAACACCAATCCAGATGCAATCATATACGAATGTGACGGGCCAGTAGAGCTGGCTGCTCTACCAGATGGAGTAAGCTATATCACAGAGTATGACGGCAGACATATCATCAAAAAAGATATCACAGATGTGCTGGTGGGTATGGAGGTAGGATTGAGTGGTAATTAGTAGGTGGTGATTAGTGAGTGGTTATTAGTGATTGGTAATTGGTGGTAATTTTATATGGTATGATATGTGAGTATGGCGAGATTGGAAGAATTGGAAGTATGGGAGCATAGTATGAAGCTAGCAAAGAGAATTTATGAACTATCAGATCATATCACAAAAGAAAAAAGAGATTATTGATTGGCAGATCAAATGCGTAGAGCAAGTGTCAGTATACCAAGCAATATATCAGAATGAGTGTGAAGAGAAACACAAAAAGAAAATATTAGATTTCTTATTATGGCTAGATGAAGCGCATTGGAACTAAAAACACAAGTATATCTTTGCAAAATGTTTGACTATATAAAAAGTGATACAAAAAATCAGCTCATCAAAGATATAGAATCTCAGATAAAACTCATCAACGGAATGATTCGCTGAATCAAAAAATCAATGTAAAACACAAAAAAAATAATAATCAAAACACCATTGACTAGTGACTAGTGACTAATAACCAATGACTAATAACCATATGCTAGACAAAAAAACTAACCATCAATAACTATGAACAAATCAATAGTAAACAAAATCGCGATCAACATCATACGCATATACCAAAAAACACTCTCTCCCGACAAGTGACTCCTTTCTCCTTGGCTCAAAGGCAAGATCTGTGCGCACGAGCCACACTGCTCGCAGTATGCCATACAGTGCTTCCAGCGTTACTGATTCTTTCAAGCCCTCACCTATACATTTGATAGGATTATTAGTTGCACTCCAGATACTATGACATATCAGGATCCATCTCATTACAAAGTTGTATTTGCCTCATGAGCACCTATCGGCGTGCCGTTTTTGGAGGCGATACATGCGGATGAGCGTATGGAGCTGGTATGAGTGATGACGATGCCAGATGCGCCCTATGGGAGATGACACAAGGTCAAACAAAATATCATAGCCAGCACTGCTGCTCAGCTAGGTATATCACAGATCAATAAAGCAAAATCTCTGAGACTCAGCTCCAAAAAATATGCACAAGATGCACAGCAGGCACAGCAACGACTCACCGATCTACAACCAGATCTACTCGTGGTAGTAGCATATGGACATATATTGCCACAGCATATACTGGATATAGCCAGTATATGATCTATCAATGTCCATTGATCTCTCCTCCCGGCATATCGTGGAGCATCACCTCTGCAGTCGGTATTTTTGCACTGAGAGAGTGAGACAGGTGTGACCGTGATGCTGATGGATGAGTGACTCGATACAGGCGATATGCTCTCCAAGCTCAAGACCCAGCTCCCTCTGGAGCGAACAGTCGCAGATCTCATAGACTGGATACAGACCCACTCACCGCCACATCTGCTGGATACCCTACGAGACTACGCCAAAGGCGACATCACCCCTACTCCACAGGACGACACACTCGCGACACACTGCACCAAGATAGACAAACAAGACGGACAGATCGATCCATGGAATGATCGTCTCATAGATATCTATCGCACATACCAGGCATACAAGCTCTGGCCCAAGATATATTTCACCTACAACGAAGATAAAAGAGCCATCATAGAGTCTCTCACCATAAACAAAAATACCTTATCCGAACGAGAGGATCAGTCACTTTTGTGATTGTTTGGGGAGCCGATACATAGCACCAGACCGCTAAAAAACCTCAATCCAGCAGTACAAAATATTACTATCAAGCCTGAGGGAAAAAAGGCAATGACATGGGACGAATTTAGTACCAATTTTTTGACGAAATCGTAGTGCTTCGCTATACTGCTAGTAAAGAATTTTACTGCATTGGCGATTATGTATATAGCACGCAATATAGCACTCACGCTGTTGAGTATCACTTGTGGTATGGCGAGTTTTTGGGTACAAGCAAATTCGGTAGGTACCGATAGTCCAAAACAAGAATTTGCACTACCTAGCCCAGAACAAATGCTGCTCGAGATCCAAAAAATAGATCCAAGCAACAGTGTGTGATCAGGACCACTCCAGGCACCAGAATTTGATACTGATGAGTTTTTTAGGTCTACTACGCCTGAGCATCACATCACACAACAGATCCAGCAAATACAACAAGAAAGAGCTGAAAACAACAGATGAAATATGATGGAGACCATCAAGGTAAATAATTTTATGAGGAAACAAAAAAGTGCGCTGAGAGAGAGACTACAGCAGATAAAAGCATCCAAGGTACCTCTAGATATAGATGAGGAAATAATCATCATAGATGAGCAATACAGACCTACTACACAATCAGAGGATCAAACAAAAGCTAGTGAAAAAGAAAATAGTGATAGCAATAAAAATGTAGATAATACACAAAAAACAGTTCCTGATACATCCAACAATATCCATACACGAGATCCAGGAGTGATCAAAAAATTTGGCTGATTTAAATGATATCAGCAATCCCTCATCATAGATGCACTCTCAGATGAGAGCCTAAAAGCATCTCTAGACACCAATATCCAAGAATTAGAAATCAAAGAACTCACAGACAAGTTTGCAGCGCTGGATCAAGAATTTGGCCTCATATCCAAACAAAAAGAGCTCGTAGATGAAAAATACAGACAGCTGATGGTAGCATCTACCATGACCCAAAAAGCAATCCAAGAGACACAAAAAAATATCAATAAAAGAATAGCCAGTATCAAAGAGCTCAACAAACAGCTCAAACAGTGACATATCAGACTCAATACTATCGCTCCTGATCTGGATCAGGCGAGTCAAGATGTGATCACCTATACTCAGTCGTACTACAAGCTCCACAATGATATATTTGCCACCCAGTCCAATGAAGCTAGCATACTAGATGATCTCAAATTATTTGCAAAAGCAGACAATGTGGCCGAGACGCTCGCTAGCGACGCTATGCTCCAAGACCTCACAAACACTCTAGACACTCTCGTGTCTAAACTCTGAGTACTCAAAGCTACCTACGCTGCGAGCTATGCTAGATACACAGCCGACAAACAGACCCTCCAAGATGAAGTACAGCAATACTACCAAGAAAAAAAGACTCTCTCACAACAGATAGAAAACTTTGAAGAGTTTTTGGTATATGTGAGATCCAACAAGGCGTATGTAGACAGCAAGCAAAAAGAACTCGAAGGCGCAAAATCAGAGCTTGAAGAAGAAGTAGAATATATCTCACTCATATCTCAAGCACAGACCAAAGAAGATCTGGATAGTATCAGAGAGCAATTTGCAAAAGACCACAAAGAAAATGAAGAAACATTCTTTCAGTTTCCTATAGACGAAATCAAAAAAATCACCTCATTTTTTGAGGATGAGGGATATGCTGCTCATTTTCATATGAGTCACTATGCCCTAGATTTTCGTCTTGCACAATGATCGTTTGTGTATGCGCCTGCTCCAGGCTATGTGTACAAAGTCGTCAATCAAAACTCAGCTCTGCTCAATCGATTTATCATATTGCATAGCAACAATCTCGCTACCGTGTATCTCCATATGCAAGACACCTATGTGCGTCCTGGTATGTATGTCCAGCAATGAGAGATACTGTGACTCAGCTGAGGGACGCCTGGTACCAGAGGTGCAGGTCTGATGACCACAGGTCCACATCTCCATCGAGAGGTATGGAAAGACGGAGAGCTCGTAGACCCTATGTTGTACACGGATCTCTCTGCTGTACCTCGTGTAGATATGGTACAGAGAAGGCATGTGGAAAAATGGGAGAGGGATAATGGGAAGTAGATACACTCACAGGCAAACTGCAGTAAATGAACATCTAAACTTCTAGAAACCTATGTACTTACCTACATATTATTACTTCTTGAAATATCCCCACCGCGATTTAAGTTCGAGTGTCATTTTCTACACTCTCACTTCTCATCAATCAACTGTCACTCAACTCTCTTAGTAATCACGAGAACTTAAGGAGGGACATCTGAACTTCTAGAAATATCTATACTTACCTATATATAATACATGATGAATTATCCTCACCGCGATTTAAGTTCGAGTATCATCTCCACACATCTTACTTCTAATCAATCAACTGTCACTCAACTTTCTTAGCAATCACGAGAACTTAAGGAGGAACATCTAAACTTCTAGAAACCTATATACTTACCTATAAAACTTAAGTAAGGACCTATCCCCACCGCGATTCGAACGCAGATCTAATCCTTAGGAGGGACTTGTTCTATCCAATTGAACTATGGGGACATATGTTGCATATACCATATATACAACGAATCTAATTTATCTAACTCTTCTGACCTCCAATTCCTACCAACTTCCACAACCACTCTTGTACTGAAATCAATCTCGAAAACAATCTCCTGAGCCAAGAATCTCTATATAGTAGTCCGTGTATCAACACAGCGACTATCACTCCCAATATGGTCCCTGCTAGCACATCCGTGGGTCGATGTATCGCTACCCCTACCCTAGACACACTCATCACCAATGACCCAATCCACAAAAAAACCCCAACAATCGTAAGTCCTATATGCCCACGTCTGGTCGCCCAGAGAAGAGTCGCCATAGCTACGCCAGCTCATACAGCAGCGTGATCAGAAGGAAACGGAGCCGTAGGGAGATGATCTAGTATGAGCATCTCAGCATTGTCTATATATCACTCTGGTCTTTGCTTGTCTACCATATACTGTATCACAACATTGGTCAGCGCAGCACCTACCGCAGTGGAGAATATATATAACGCACCATATCTCCACTCACCATATCTAGCAGAGTCAGATCTGAGTCAGATCAGATACATCACGATCAGCAGCATCGGGTAGGTCATCACGAGTCAGTCCGTCAGCACTGGTGCCATTCCAGCAGTGGTCTCACATGACACAAACGCCTCATTGGTCTGCACGAGCAGGTCTTTACCTCGCTGTGGCTCCTCTAGTGGTATACTATGTTTTATCATTATTTTACTTTTGCAGTTAAAATTTTCCATATAGCTTGTCTTTTTATATTTAACATTCTTCGCCAAGAAGTTTTAAGAGACGCCTCTTTATCTACTTCATCCACATTATGTGATACAAATCTAATATACCTTCATTTTTCTCATCGCCCCCGAGATCCACGTTCTATAAGTTCGTCTATTCTTCGATAATACACTCTCAATCTAATATCATAAATAATCTTATCTCGAAATTCATCCTCATCCACATCTCCTGCATAATAACTCTCAAGAAAATATAACCTATCTAGATCAGCTTCAAGGGTAGCCTCTTGTGATTTTTGAAGATCTAAAGTTGAAATATCATAATCAGAGCGATAATTTATTTTCTCTCACATACACAATCTGATGAATAAAATATATATGTAATTAATCTAACTCAACCTCAACAACTCTAATAGTTTCTTTGTAGTCTCAAAACGATTCACTCTTTGTATCTGATGATAGTCGTTGCGCACATGTCGATCGACATGCTGTTCCCAACGGTACTGAAACTCATCAATATTACCTCTCTCCACCTCAAGCATGGCATTAACAATTTCACTATTATCAAATTCTCGATTCTTCAAATCAATTTGTCTTGAGATCAACTTATGTAAATATTCTAATCTAGGATCATAAGCTAGTGCATCAACATATGATTTTTTTTCATGAGTGTTTAGTGCATCTAGACAATACTGCTCTATATACATGACTCTTCCTATATCAGACTCAAGAGATGTAGGTAGATTATCATAAAGATGTACATTAATTTTTTCTGACATATACCATAAAATATAAAACAGTTGCTCTCTACTCTCCATTCTCCTCATACCACCTACACTTATTCCTCAACACACACGCCCCACAATTAGGTTTTTTTGCTTTGCAGTGATAGCGCCCAAAATAGATGATACTATGATGTGCTATGTCTTTGTACTCATCTGGTATGATAGTTTCAAGCTGAGTTGAGCTCTGATCAGGAGTTGTAGTTGTGATCACTCAGAGTCTGTTCATCACACGATGGACGTGTGTGTCTACAGCTACTCGTCTCTGACGATAGAGGACATACAACACGACCTTGGCGGTCTTGACGCCTACACCAGGCAGCTCCATCATCCCCTCCAACGTATCAGGTAGTCGATATCCATATCTCTCCAGGACCTCCGCACTATCTCTGCATACTAGCCTGTCTGCTTTTTCTTGACCCTGTCTCTGACTCTCATTTTTATTGGGTTCGTGAGTCTTTCATCCTGAGCTTGTAGCAGGATATAAGTTACTATCATCTTGAGTCGCATACTTCGACTCCACTTCGTTGCGCTCAGCATGACACACATCATGCTCCCCTCTTTCTCAAAGACAAGGTGAATTTTGACGAAGGAGAAAGAGAGGGTGCTCTGGAGTAGGGGTTGGGGGTGATTTCTTTTTTCCACACTCCTCACGCTCTCCCCCTCCTAGAGGGGAACGCAAGGGGGATTTCTTTTTTCCTCACTCCTCATTCCTTCTTCCTTTCTCCTCACTCCTTCTCTCACTTTCAGCTACCAACAACTGTGCCGTCTTATACACATTTTTTTGCTTCGCAGTCCGTAGCCCGAGCGTACGTATATGCTCGCCCAACTCCCTCTCTCACATCTCCAGTACATCAGCGGGACTTTTGATTTTTTGGTACAATATATCGGTGACTTTGTTGACCTGTATATCGGTGGTCTGAGCACTCATCATCACCGCGATCAGACACTGCCACGGTGTATCATACTGCAGCTCTGTAATAGGAAAATCGCGATACATCTCGTGCATCGTGTCCAATATATGCTCTACACTTCGCCTCTTGCTCATAGTGAGTTTATAGTGAAATCTGATCCAAAATCAGTACAGTTTGGTCGATGAAAATTTTGGAACATATAGACCTGTTGCCGTACAATACCTTTCATATCTCTTGTGAGGCGAGGTATTTTGTGGTGATAGAAAGCGTGCAGGATTTTTTGGAATTGATGGAGAGTAATATATACCAACAAAACAAAAAACTTATCCTAGGCGGATGATCCAATATCCTCCTCACAGACTCGACCTATGACGGTCTAGTAATAAAAAACGACATACAATATATCAATATCATAGAAGAGACTGATACCTCAGTCACAGTCAGTGTGTGAGCTGGTCAAAACCGAGATCGCTTGGTGCAATGGGCGATATGACAGTGATATACAGGATGTGAAAACCTCATCAGCATACCAGGGACAGTATGAGCCGCACCTATGCAAAACATCTGAGCATATGGTGTAGAGGTCAAAGACATCATCAAAAATGTCTCAGGTGTGGATATGCCATCTCGTGCAGAGATTATGCTAGCCAGCTATGAATGCGAGTTTGGCTATCGTGATAGCGTATTCAAACAAGCACTCAAAAACAAATTCTTCATCACGCAAGTGACGTTTGAGCTTGGCAAGTACGACCCCAAGACGTATTTTCCCATGATACAGTATGGCGCTATTCAAGACAAGCTCGCTAGTATGGTAGGAGATACGGCAGATCTCCCTCTCACGCCACAGCTGATCGCAGACGCCATAGCCGACATACGCGAGTCCAAACTACCCAACCGAAAAGAAATCGGTACGGCAGGGAGTTTTTTTAAAAATCCACTGGTGAGCAAAGAAAAATACAAGCAACTCCAATCCATAGAACCATCTATAAAATGATATCCAGTACCTGCTCCCGCACATCCTCATCCCAAACGTAGTGAAGAATGCCACAAGGACTCAAATACTTCTCATCTGACCTCATCTGACTCCTCATCTGACTCCTCTGCCATCAAACTCAACGCCTGACAACTCATCGACCTCGCCTGACTCAAAGGCCTCCAGCAAGGCAACGTAGGTACCTACCACAAGCACGCTCTCGTCCTCATCAATCACGGAGACGGCACATGAGCAGACATCGTCGCCCTCGCAGACCGTATCGCCAAGATCGTCCTCGAGACATTTGGAGTAGAGATAGTGCCAGAAGTAAATTACGTCTACTAGGTATTGACTTATACACATACTTATATATTTTCATCATACAGCAAAAGTGCTGGAGAATCATCATTAACAGTCGAGGAAGCTTGAAGGTTAATTTTTTGTGAACAAAAATTATAAATAATATGCAACAAGTAATTAATATTATTCAAGAATTTGATGGAGAGAGAAGCTCTCAACAACATATTGAATTCATAACCACTGACAAAAAACAAGCAACTAAGTTCTTTCGTGAAAAGAGAAATGAATATAAAAAATCTGACAATTACAGCAAACAAGGAAACAGAAGATTTTCTATATCAGGAAACGGAACAACTGAAAGGTGGTATTGGGAAATCATCCCTCTAGATCATCATAAGGTATGGATATCAAATGAAAAATGGGTATGGAAACCATATCAAAAAAATTAATTTACAAATGAAAATAGAAAAATTTAGAAATTGGACACCTGGAGAGGATGTAATTGAATATCTAAAAGAAGCAATAAACTTCTTAAGATATTTAAATAAAAATCAACTCAGTCAAATATCTACAAAAAAAGGTAAGGGACTAACTCCACAGTCAAGAAATGCTCAACTTAATCAAGGGGTAATGAAGAACTTTAATTTCTTATACCATATTGGAAGAATAAATTATCAGACAAAACTCTATCAGATAGTTATTCACATTCATCAAGAAAATCTGAAGTCTAAAAAATCCACACTTAGTGGAAATTATTAATTAAAAAAACAACAAATATGCAAATTACATACAACGAATTTCTTCGAAAGACCAAATTACCGGAAGAAGGTGATTTACAGATAACAGAAATACCTGTTATTACAAATACACGTATATTAAATATATTGAGAGCAATATCGTTCGAATTAGACATATCAGAAAAACATCTTGATCATCTACTAGATAAGGTGGAAAAAGATGAAAACACTGGAACAGTTACAATAAAAATGGATTTAATAAAAAATCCATCTTAACTCATTATTAATAAAATTTCGTTATGAACCGTAAACAAAAACTTGTATTTCTTGGGATATCGAAAAGTATTTTAAAAAATCCAGGGGTAATACGTGAAGGGATAGATAACTATCTCAACAGATGTATTGCCAACAAAAAAATGAGGATGTAATATACATTACTCAATGCATTAAAAAAGCCTGCTTCGATATCGAAGCAGGCTTTTCATTTTATATGGCATACCTATATAATATCAGATTGATATATGGTACACTAAATGGTAAGCTTACAGCTAAAGCAATAGGTTGAATTTATGGCGATCGATGATCGCCGCTACAGCATATTTTTTTCTCTACTCTGTATTCTCTACTCTCTACTCTTCTTTACCTCTGTACCATCTTCATAAACACATCCCCTGGCACACTCACTTTCCCCATCATCTTCATCTTCTTTTTTCATTCTTTCTGTTTTTTTAGCAGCTTCTTTTTACGCGATACATCTCACCCGTAACATTTGGCTATCACGTCCTTGCGCATAGCGGAGATCGTCTCACGAGCTACCATTTTGGTACCGATACCAGCCTGCAGCGGTATAGCAAACATATGCTTGGGGATTAGCTCCTTGAGTTTTTTGACCAATTCTCTCCCTGCGGACTGTGCCTTGTCTCTATGTACCACGAGAGAGAATGCCTCTACCTTTTCATGATTGATCAGCATATCTAGTCTGACCAGATCATTTTTTACATATTTTTTAAATTCATAATTCATCGTAGCATATCCTTTGGTGCAAGATTTGAGTCTATCATAAAAATCCACCACGATCTCACCCATAGGAAGATGATATTTCCATACTACCCTCTGCTCATCTAGATACTCCATACCCATCATAGATCATCTATACTCCTGAGCCAGCGACATGATATTGCCACTAAATTCTTCTGGTCATACAATCTCTACCTCCACGATCGGTTCCCATATCTCATCTATCATACCCTGCTCTGGCAGATCTCATCCCGACTTGATCACGAGTCGCATCTTGAGCTCTTTTTCTCGATCATTGTCATAGTTTACTTCATAGTATTGTCATTCTATCAGCTCATCTGGCGGCATCGTCTCGGTAGGTATGTACTCCCATAGTCAGGAGTTGACAAGCTCTTTGATATTCTTGCCACTCAGGATTTGTTCGTGTTTGCGTGACTTGCATTTGACGATATATGTCACTGTCGGTGTGGTAAATATGGTCTCCATACCATACTCTCTGATGAGACGCTCCTTGACGATATCCATATGCAGCATACCCAAAAATCCACAACGAAAACCGTGACCCATAGCGAGAGAATGTTCATATTCGATCGAAATCGCTGAGTCGTTGAGACTAAGTTTGTTAAAAGCTGTCTTGAGTTTGTCATAGTCATCTGTGTCTATAGGGTACACTCCAGCAAACACAAACGGCATCACTGCCTCAAATCCTGGTATCACATATGGTTGCAATTCTTCTGACTTGAGTTTTGGTGTTCACTTTTTTGCCTTAAATATTGTATCTCAGATCTTAGCATCTCTCACGCTTTTTTGGCCTGTGACGATATATCATATCTGTCCTGCACTCAGTACATTATCCTTGACGTATCTGGGGTCAAAATGTCCCAACTCAGGTAATACAATACTCGTATCAGAATGTATCAGTTGCACCTCGTCCTTGGTCGAGAAAGATCATTCTACGACTTTGACATATGCCACCACACCTTTGTATGGATCAAACACACTATCAAAAATCAACGCTCTCGAGACTCAGTTTGGCATACTCCCATCTCCTAGCGACGACGTAGGAGGAGTGGTTGGGACAAGATGAATGACGGAGTCAGAAGAGGTGCCCTGGGGTAGAGGGGCTGGGGGTGAGGGCTGCAAACTAAACTCACTCGGAGACTTCACCCTCTCTATCACAGCATCAAGTACCGCATCTACGTTTTCTCCAGTCTTAGCTGAGATAGCTATGACTTCTGATGGGTCTATACCTATCACTGTCTCTAGCTCCTTGGTCACTCTTGGTACATCTGCCGCTGGGAGATCTACCTTATTTAGCACTGGGATGATGGTAAGGTTTTTGGCTAGTGCCATATAGAGTGTACTGAGCGTCTGAGCTTGTATACCCTGACTCGCATCTACTAGCAGCACTACTCACTCCACCGCACTCAATGATCTAGATACCTCATACTGAAAATCGACATGCCCAGGCGTGTCTATCAGATTGAGTTCTACATCGTTTCGCTGCATCCTCACGGGAGTCATCTTGATCGTGATACCACGCTCCTGCTCCAGCTCCATCGTATCCAGCATCTGTGAGTTATCCAATGCTCTCACCGTAGATGTCATCTCCAGCATACGGTCCGCTAGAGTTGATTTGCCGTGATCGATATGCGCTATAATACAAAAATTTCTTATGTTCATAATGTTTTGCAAAAAAATCGAAAAAAGATACTATTATTTTAGTATAAGTATTTATCATCTCACATAAAGAGCATGTCACAGACAATACAAGTCACTGTGCCTATTACACTCGATCTCCTCCAACAAGATCGAGATGTTATCAAGCAGGATGCCGCAATAGATCACATTGTGCGTTGCTCTATTTTTGACTATATAGAATACAAAAAAGATATGCAACTCAAGGAAGAGATAGAAAACGACCCTTCTACGATATCACTTTTAGATTCCTTGTGAGAAGCATTATGAACCATCACTACATAATTACTGATTATTTTTATCAACAAATCATAAGTCTACAAAAGAAATATCCTCAGATCAAAAAAGATCTTGATAACTTTTTGACAGAATTTAACCAAGATTTTGAAACCCGTATTGGTCCCAATCTATATAAGTGTCGTGTCAAAAATTCATCTATACCTCGTGGCAAAAGGTGATGATTTAGAGTAATCGTCTATACACTACAGTCTCAAGTGCCTGTACTTGTATATAGCAAAACTGACAAAGAAAGTATTAGCAAAAAAGAGTTAGAGGCAGCAGTGACTCAAACTATTGCCGATCTCCAAAATGGAAAATATAGCAATCAACTCTAATGTTAACTATCCACCTCCACAATCTTCACTCTACTCGTCTCACCACTCACTATCCTGACCTGTCCTTTTCTCACGTTGAAATACTCTGCTAGATCTTGTATCAATGCTTTATTTGCTGCTCCAGCTACAGGTCTAGCTGTGAGCTTGACGAAATAGATCTCCTCATTGCTGAAGAGATCTTTTTCAATTCTTATGTTCTTATTTTTGGCTCACGGAGAGACTTTTACTTTGATCTTCATCATAGACATTAGTCATCAAATTCTATGCGTATCTGATTGGATTGAGGGTCGGCTATGATCTCTAACTGAAGCTGAGGTCGTTGTGATATATCTACAGCGCTCTGCTGCGATCATCATATCACTCACAGTGCAGGCACGATACTAGACAATGTCCCAAAATCCACAGATCACACAGCAAGCGTCTCGGGAGGGTAGGTATTTTTGTTGGTGTTGTCTATAGCAAGATCTAGATCACTGAGCATGAGATACTCTATGGTAGTAGCATCAGTATCACGTGATATATCCAGCAGTGGCAGTGTCACGCTCTCACCTCACGCATCAAAACTTGTCGTCCACGTCATAGAAGATTGTTGCTTGGTAGAAGTGATAGATGCGTCCTGTGATGGACCAGAGCTGATAAAATCATCCAATGCTGGATAGATTTTTTCAAACAATCAATACACTTTGGGATCTGCAAGAGACAAGCGACCTCATCGACCTGCAGGGCTAGGTACCATATCTAGAGACAATACGCCTCATAGGGCTTGTACCAATACCTTGTAGTCATCTGCACTGAGCAATGAGAGACTGCCTCACACAAACTGTGGCAACACTATGGGCAAAAACGACTCTAACAATCATGCCTGGATGCCAAATAGTGAGCTGAGACTGTGTGCGGATATATGGATAGGACTATCAGGTGATCATATAGTGGGCGTCCAATCTCACTGACCTGAGAGATCGGGCACAAATCAATCATCAAATATCAGTCTAGCCAAACCAGTAGGTAATGAAGTGCCTATATCCGCCGAAACAATGGTTCATTGCAGTCTGTTTGCAAATTGAGCTACTCGTCAGGTCTGGCCACTTATAGGCAAGGACACAAATACCACATTTCTGGTCAGATCTTTGGGCTGTATCTGCGAGAGTAGTTTGTGATCTTGCGCACCAGCAAAGCTAAAGTTGTCAAAAAATGAGGTCTCAGCATAGATCTGCAGATCACCCAGAGCTCTAAATTCGTAGCCAGCACCTGCAGTGAGTCACAGTACGGCCAACTGATTAGTATCTATCTCCGCCTGAGGTACTGGATCTATCGCTAGCATAGTGTATGGAGCATCACCCGCAGATGTCTGCCACAATACAAGGGATTCGATCTTTTCAAATTCTAGCGCTATAGGTGATTGTTCTCAGTATTGCAACTCGACTAGATCTATTATCTGGTCATCCACTTGCACATACATCAGCTGATCAAATCAGTCCGGTAACGATGCAAATATATCTGGCAAATCAATATTGGATCAAGTAGAATTGGTGCAACCAGACAGCACAACTCAGCAAAGAAAAAACGTAAGTAGTGATAAATATTTCTTCATATATACTAGCAACATAAAAAATTATGTAATTCACAATACTTCAAAAAAATCTTTGCGAACGTCAGACAACGGTCTTCATGCATCTATTATATGATCGCAGTGTTGAGCTGCTATGTCTCTTTCTGATTGAGCGATAGCTGTTCTGTTTGGGATCTCAGCCTGCGATCATCTGGTAGTGAGTCTCTGAGCTATAGTCTCATCATCTATATCCAAAAATATCGTCACAAATCTCTCGTCTAGTTTTCATTCCTTGATCATTTTTAGTAGTCATTGAGCATCGGTTTCTTTGATAGTATTGTGTCATTGCTTGGTAGGCTCGATCAGGTCAGCTGATTTGCTGCCATATTTGGTCTCGCCACCAGTAGAGTGTGCTCGCTCCAAAAATTCCCCACCCTCTATCGCCTGATCAAACTCCTCTGGCGAGATATGTCGATACTTCTCACCATTGATTTCTCCAGGTCTCATATCCCTAGAAGTATATGATGGCACATACACAAAATCAGACTGATCCACCTGATCAAGCTCGTGAAATAATGTGGTCTTACCGCTTCCAGACACTCATAGCAGAAAATAAATTTTTCACATAGACTATAGATATAACAGAGTAAACTACTCACCTTCTACACATCACTCTATCTAATACAAGCTCATTGCACACTATGCTGTATCCAAAAAACTATCATCCAATGAATCTATAAATACAGACATGATATCATACAATACCTGCATGCTAGCTATCACCACATGCTCATCATCACCATGTAGATCTGCTCCATCCAATCCATGGAGAATTGCAATAGCTCATTGATCAGCAAAATACCTAGAATCAGTAGATCCATGCGCTCTGGCAAATCAAATATCTGATCAAAGAACTTGTTCGGATACTTTCTTATAAAGCTGGAGAACAGGATGATCTTCTGACACAAAACTTAGACTTCCGTATTTTTCTGATACGATTTTAGCATCATATTTTTGTACGATATGCTTACACATGTTTTGCAATAATACCTGAGTATATGACTCAGTGTGTCTGATATTGATGGTACAATATGCTTGTCCTGGGATTGCATTGAGTGCCTTGCCTGCCTGTATAGTGGTCATCTGTACACTTGTTCATCGATGTGTATCTTGAGTAAGTTCTATAGATTCCTCGATACCGTCTTTCATTTCTTGATACATTCTCATTGTTTTTTCTATAGCATTTTCTGATTTTCGTGGATAGGCACTATGTCCAGATGTGCCTTGGATGGCTAGTTCCATAGTATAAGTGCCTTTTTGGGCTATAGTGACATGTCATAGTCATGTCACATCTGGCGTGAGCAGTACATCAGCACCATATCATAGCGCAGCGACATGACCCGCACCATCCGCACCTCATATCTCTTCATCACTAGTAAACACACACAACACCTTTTTGTCAGTTTGTTGATCCAATAGGTTTTTCATCACAAAAATCATAACACTCACGGCAGCCTTCATATCGATAGTTCATCTACCATATAGCTTGCCATCGCGCTGCACAGGCTCAAACTGAGACTCAGCAGCAGGCACTACATCGACATGTCCATTGAGACATACATCTCATCGGAGTCCATCAAAATTTTTGATCACAAGAGATGGCTTTTGATTGTGTATAATCTTTTCTATATACACGTTTTCGTATCATTCAAACTCTTGCGCTATACGATCTATCACCGTATGTAGCTGATCTATATCGCTAGAGATGGATGGTATACGTACAAGCTCTTTTGTGAGTTCTAGGATTTTTTGTTGCATAGTTGGATACAAAAAAATAAAAACTACTTTCACGTTCACTTAGTCAATTTTTCTGTTGTACCCAACCAAGCGAGATATGACTCATCCACCTCATCTGGATGGAGTGCTACTATCTCTGGCACATCGTATGGATGCATCTGCTTGAGAAATGTGATCAACGACTCTTTTTTATCTTCAGTTGTTTTTATTAGCACCAACTTCTCTTCATCTTTTTTGATCTTTCCTTCCCATATATAGTAGGATTTCATATAGTTGATACGCTGGATACATTTTGCCAGTCATTTGCCCAATATAGCCTTGATGAGTCTGGTGAGATCTCTTCATTTGTTGGGATAGGTCGTCAGTACTATGATCATCGTTGTTGATATTTGCTAAATACATAGATATTAAGAATAACAAAAAAAACTTCCACGTAAGTTTTAACTTAATATGGAAGTTTTGGATTGATTAAATCGTAATAATCTAATGTATTAAATTATAGTTCTGCAACGAGATCATCTAGAGTAAAGAGATTTCCAACATTTTTCTTATCATTAGTTACCATTGTTACTGTATGGTACTTAGCCACACCGTATTCTTCTGCTAGTTCTTGATTGTCATCCCAGTCAGCATTCAATACTACTACATCACCTGGGATGTTTGCTATATTGTCTTTGATATCTGCATCGAGTGTCGCACAGCTACCACATGTAGCACCGTGAAAAAACACTGCAACCTTTTTTCCATCTTCTACTGCGCTAGCAAGTGTAGCTGGAGAGTACGTATCGTACATACCTACCTCTACATCGCCTTCTTGTGCATCAGCGTCATCGTCCATGTCTCTATCCATGTCATCTCCATCTACCATTTCTATTGCTCCATCTACTACAGCTTCTCCTGCATCCACTACTGCATCAGCAGCGTCTCCAGCGAGATCAGCAGCTCATTCTGCTACGTCTCATACTACATCTACAGCATCACCTGCCACGTCAGCTACACCATCAGCTACGTCTCATACCGTATCAGTCACTGTATCTACAGCACCACATCCTGTGAGCACAGCTCCACTAGCTAGAGCCATCAAGCTCAACAAAGTAATTTTTTTCATAATCAAAATATCAAAAAAGTAAAAAATACTTACATATCTTGTACTGAAGTACATCACAAAGTCAATCTCAGACAACAATAAATGCGGTAGCAGTCTATTTGATACTAATGGTTGGTGTGCCAAAGCTACTCAGTAGCATATCTAAGCTTGTCAATCACTGAAAACTAGTAAAACTATTTTTGTTTTGTACGATCGTGACAGTATTTGGTTCGCTTGCATTGTATTTTTTTGCCAATTCTGGATATGCTGACATATCAGTTTTGTAGATCGTGATGTTTTCGGGTATGCTCTCTAGATTGTTTTGGATCTCTGCATCCAATCTCTCACAGTCAGTGCATGAAGAGGTATAAAAAAACAATGCATACTGTCTCCCCTCAAATCAATCTTTGGTCACCTCCCCAGGATTGTATGGCTCATATCCTGGTTGTGATGATGCTCGATCTGATCCAGTGGACTGGACTTGAGGTGTGGGTACACTATCAGATGTATCAGGAGATGAACCACAGCCAGCCAATCACAACACCACCATAGCTCACACTCAGTACAACATGTATGATCTCAATCTCATAAAAATAATACATAAAGCAATAAAAAATCAACTACTCTACAATAGCTGATTTCATTCTATATTCAAGCAATTTAGAGATTATCTCACAACGCATCCACCTCTCGACTTGTTGTGTCTAGATATAGACCGTTTTGGATCAATCGCGCTTCCGCTGCCTTGTCCCATCACATAATAATAGAGATACCTAGCAGTATCAATATACCAGCGATAATTTTTTTGAACCAACCGTCTGGATTTGCAGCTCGCTTGAGTTTGTTGACTACCGATCTACCACCATATGCGATAGCCAGCAGTATCACACACAGTCATACGACATACAGCAATATATGTGAGAGTGACTCTATGATATTGTCTGTCTGGAGGATATTGCTCACGAGCAAGGTATACGTAGGAGAACAACTAGTAAACACCGGTCATAAGATCAAGCCTAGCAGGATATCTCATTTTATACCTACACCTGCAGATCATTGAGCTTTGTTGGTTGCTGCCTCGATACCTGTGATATGCATCAGCTTGTTCCATATCTGAGGAAACAACAATACCAAACCAAAAATAATCAAGATTCACGCTGAGGCTTTGATAAGGGTTTTTTGGGATATACCAAACTGGGTAACAATATACTCCAAAGCCAAACTAAAAATGATCATACTGATCGCAAATGAGAGTATGATAAGTCGCGGGCGGGATTTTTTGCCGTCTATGACTGATCATCAGATAATCACTGGGAGGATAGGGAGTACACAAGGTGCTAGTACGGTCAGCATACCAGCTATAAGAGAGAGAAGATACAATGACATTTTTTTCAAAGTTACAAAATAAACTAACCTACATAGTATAGGTATGGAAAACTAATCGCGGTTAGAAAATGTTAGGATTTGCTAATTTTTTGAAATATTCCTCAATTCCCGCTTTGGATCTCAGTCAGGTATTCTATATGTTGAAAAATTTTGTTGAAAAAATTCTTGATCAAATACATATTTTATTTCTACCAATATATCACCCATCATCTTATCGCTTTTTTTGCATTTGGAAGATGTGGACGATGCAGATAATGCATCAATATTTTTCTCAAATCATAAAAAATCGATCATATGTTATACCATATAAAATACTATAGATCATTATCAGTAGAACACAGCAAGGTATTTCCACCATACACTACAACTGATTGCTTTAGCTGTCAGTAGTGCCGGCAATACTATCCCCTAAAGGACATAGTTGCGATACATGGTAGATTGCACATATCACCACTACCATATAACATATAGCATACAAATAACCAATGACTAATCACCAATCACTACCTACTACTCACTACCTACCACCTCCTCTGGCATTTCACTACTCCTCCTCACAAACTTGAGATACAACCTAGCTGTCGCCACCACATCTTTTTCGCAATAAGCAGTAATTCTGTCGAGATCCTTATCGTTTCGATAGACTCCAGCAACTTGTTCGCCGGAGATATCATCTTTTGGTGTTGGGATATTGTTGATCCTACACAGCAGATCGAGTGAGGTGAAGTTTTTTCTATCACCAAACTTCCAAAACTCTAGCGTGTCTAAATGATTTACTTCTCGAGGTTTTTTGCCTGCGGTATCGATGATGTCTGGGAGTGCCAGATCGTGGATCATCGCTCTCCTACACACATATGGCACGTCAAATTCCTTGATATTGTGTCCACACAGTCTATGGTATTTTTGATTGTAGTGTGAGTTTAGCAATTCAAAAAACTCATTCAATATTACTTCTTCATCATCTCCTGCATACGATTTGATACGAAATGTCATGTCTCACTCGGGACTCATCGCGATATACCCCACACTGATCACAATAATCTTACCAAACTCAGCGTATATGCCACTACGATTTTCGTACAGATCAGCAGCTGTGGTTCCAGGTTCTGCGTGATTGAGCATATAGCTGGCCTTTTTTTCTCGTAAAGCCTGCATCTGATCATCCAGATCATAAAAACTTCACATCTGCGGTACGCACTCTATATCCACAAACAGGATATTGGATAGTCTAGAAGCAGTCATCATCATATATGGAGTATGGATAAAGCAAGACAGAAGAGCTGGGCAATCAACAGTATTATGTATAGCAAAAAAACAAAAAATAATCCAAAATCGATACCAGTACTCTCATCTGTATACTGAGCGAAGACGATATTGCAAGAAAAAGAAGTAAAAGAAAAGAACAGACATGGTATTCATGATCTGCCCGTGTGCTCCTTCCACACAAACATACCCATATACCTCACAAAGTCAACCTATACCACCTCCCCCACTCATTGTAATCCAACCCTGATTTATTATACTCGCGTTCGCTTACGGTATTTTTGTTGTGTTTTGCCTTACAGTATACAGTACACACGGATTTCTTCTGACCTCATATATACATGAGTCAGCATACACTTCATCTGACTCTACCAAGCAAACGTAATATATCGAAGAATTTATTCTATAATTGGTAAATATTTATGAAAAAGTGAATCTTGTTTTTCTTAGTGGCTGCATTGTTTATCATGACGGGATTGCGATTTGTCCAAAACAGCTCTATGTGAGCAGGCGGAGAACTCGTAAACAAAGAGTCTCAGGAGATCAATCTCAATCAATTTCTCTCTGGATACAACAACGGTATCTACGAAAAAGTAGAGCTCAGAGATGGGATCAAGCTCCAGTGATATCAACTCCTCACAGGTGATGCACAGCCCAACATCCTCGGTATCGTCCCGGACAAAAACTATAAGGTACGAGAGACCAACAAACCCATAGATACTGCTCTAGAAGATCTAGGATTCAACCTTACAGGCACTGCGATCCCTATAGATATCAAGTATGAGGAGACAAGTTTTGCAGCCAAATTCTTCTTGGAACAATTGCTTCCATTGCTGTTATTTTTGTGACTCTTGTTGTTGTTGTTTAGATTTATGGGGAGATGAGGATGAGGTGGTATGCCGTTTGGTACCAAGACAGGAGTGCTCAGGACACAGACTGACGTCTCGACCAAGTTTGCTGATGTAGCAGGTATGGACGAAGTCAAAGACGAACTCATCGAGATAGTAGATTTCCTCAAGGATAGCAAAAAATACCAAAAACTGGGCGCAAAAATCCCTAAGGGAGTCCTGCTCTACTGACCTCCAGGAAGCGGTAAGACACTCTTGGCAAGAGCTGTAGCTGGAGAAGCTGGAGTACCGTTTTTCTCTGCTAGTGGTAGTGAGTTTATGGAGATGCTAGTGGGTATGGGTGCTGCCAAAGTCAGAGATCTATTTAAAAAAGCGAAGGCAGCAGGTCCGGCAATCATTTTTATCGATGAGATAGATAGTATTGGGAAGAAAAGATGAGGCGGTATGACGGGTGGACATCAAGAACAAGAACAAACGCTCAATCAAATCCTCACCGAGATGGACGGTTTTGACAAAGAAACCAATGTGATCGTGATCGCAGCTACCAATAGACCAGACACGCTCGACTCTGCTCTGATGAGATCAGGGAGATTTGACAGAAAAGTGATGGTAGGTAGACCAACTCTAGAAGAGAGAAAACTTATCCTAGACTATCATGCACAAGGCAAAAAGTTTGTGAAAGATATAGATATGGAGGCACTGTCTAGGAGGACTAGCGGTATGGTAGGAGCAGATCTAGCCAATATCATCAATGAAGCAGCGCTAAAAACTGCAAAAGACAACCGCAAAAAAATACAAGAATCAGACCTAGAATACGCTCTAGAAAAAATCGTAATGTGACCAGAAAAAAGAATCAAAACACTCAAAGAAAAAGAAAGAAACATCGTGACCTATCACGAGCTATGACATGCTGTCACTGCATACTATCTCGAGCACGCAGATCCAGTAGAGAAGATCTCTATCGTGTCTAGAGGGAGAGCTCTCGGTGTGACCTGGATGATGCCCGAGGAGGATAGCTACCTCAGCTCCAAGGCAAAATTTTTAGATGAGATGGTGACCCTCCTATGAGGGAGAGCTGCTGAGGAGATATTTTTTGGCAAGGATCATATCACTACTGGCGCGAGCAATGAGTTTGAGAGAGTGACCAAAATCGCTAGAGGTATGGTCACCAGATATGGTATGGATGACGATCTGGGTCAGCTGGTGTATGTAGACGATGATCAGTACTCAGCATACAAGCCGTTTTCGGAAAAGACCGCCGAGCTGATCGACACCAAGGTCAAGCTTCTGGTGTCACAGGCATATGCTAGAGCTATCAAGCTCATCAAGAGCAATAAAAAACTTATGGAATCGATGGGAGAGCTCCTCCTAGAAAGAGAATATATCTCACGTGATGAGTTTGAACTCATGATGAAAGACCCGAAAAAGATCAAAGCAAAAGTGAAGGAGATAAGAAAAGGGTAGGATTTTATATTTTATATAACTCATATATCATGAAAAAAATAATCTTATTAAATGGTTTGATGGCATTATTTTTTTGAGCATCAGCTTTTGGGCAAACAGATGATATTATTGAGTTTCAAAATCGACCACTTGATGATTCTTACTACAATCCCGAACCATTTACTAAAGCATATAGTCCTAGTAAGGAGGATTCTAACCTAGAACATAAGATTCACCACATCATACAAAGAGATAGTTGTAGTGAACTATTAATTGCAGCAAAGTTTATTGATAGCAAATGGACAAAAAAAGATATTAGCAGTAGAATAGATTACTTTTTGAGATTTATAATGAATGAAATAGAAAGAAATTGCATTAATTCTACAAAAGCACTACAGCTTCCACCGCCTTTACCAATGACTTGAAAACCAATTATCTACCTATATCCAGAAACCACAACCAACATAAATGTTAAACTGCAGGTCGCATGATCACTTTTCTACACATATCCAAAATATGATAATTGATGGTCTATAACTGCATCTCCAGATGGGAAGATAATAGACGAACAAGGTCAGGAATATTCATATCTTTTTTGGGATGGTTTTGATACTCACGACTACTATGATCTTACCAAAGGATTCGTGGTAACAAAAGAAAAGCTCACGCAGTTTCTACAAAAATCTTTAAGTGCATCCTGATTGCTTCCACACGAGTACAATGAATTTATCGTATACTGGGTACCAAAAATGCTCATGCATGATAGTCCATATTATCTCATACATTTTGCAGATGAGCAAGAATATAACAATAGGAATCCCCTAACCATAACACCATCTCCAGATATCCTAGAGCGTATCTATGTAGTATTTCAACCTTTGAAGGAATACATCAAAGTAACGCCACAACAGTTAGAGGGATTTGAAAGAGATTGATTTACCGTAGTAGAACGATGAGGGACGGATCTCTGAGAGCAGAAAAATGAACAATAAATACAAAGCGATAACAATATGACTCATACTACCCGAAGAGATCAGTACACTATGTACTGATCTCAACCATAGTATACCAAGAAATTCTGCAATACGATTTGGACCTAGAGGACCATATCCGCATATCAGTCTGGTACAATGCATCCTCACAGAGGACGAGATACAAGATCTAGTGACATCACTATCTGCACCAGATCTCTCATCCATACATATAGACACACCTATACTGCATCGCTTCCTCTCTGCCAGCTCAGGCAGCAAGATCACGTATTTCAATATTGAGTCGACTCCAGATCTGATATCATTACATTGTACATGTATGGATCTCCTGTCTCATACATCAGGCAGACAGGCGCAGGCGGAGCATTTTGTATTACCAGACCATATATCAGATGGACAGATAGCATATGTCACACAGTATGCGTCACACCATGCTTATCAAAATTTTTCTGCACATATCACGATAGCCAAGTGACACCTCCCATCAGATGCTACGCTACCTGCTTTTGATATCACTCAGATAGGTATCTACCATATGTGACCCAACGGCACATGCCAGACTTTACTACATACGATATAGCAATGATCATCCAAGATATATACGATCAGTATCAGATACCTGACACATTACAGCTACATATGCTCAGAGTAGCTGGAGTATGTAAGATGATATGCGATCATCGAAAATGAGAACTATTGGACAGTCAGACTATGTTGATCGCAGCACTCCTACATGACATGGGCAATATAGTAAGATTTGATCTAGAAAATACACCTCCAGGATTGGAAAAGCTACAAAAAAATTATAATGTAGAGCATTTAAAAAAAGTACAAAAAAAGATTATTTCAAAATTTGGTAGTGAAGAACATAGCGTAAACATGGGAATCGCCAGAGAGGTATGAGCGTCTGATGATGCTGTAGAAATTATCGGCAAAATAAATTTTGCAAAATTAAGAGATGAATATGACACATATACCATACCACAAGTAATAGTAAAATACTGTGACCTTAGAGTCTGACCATATGGTGTCATCAGTGTAGCAGAAAGATTACATGAAGCAGCCGTAAGATACAAAAAAGATAAACGAATGTGAGAACTCAAAGAATCTATAGGATTTATGAATAAAGTAGAACAAAGAATCTTCTCCCACTGCATCCTCTCCCCACAAGATATCAATGACGAAAGCATCAATCCCCTCCTTGAAGATCTGAGATGATTTGATATTCAGGTGTCGTAATAGCATGTGATTATATATGGTAGTCCCGCTTATAATTTCATGAGATTGCCACACTACATATGTCGACCCTTCGACTTCGCTACGCTACACTCAGGATGACATATGTAGCTCGCAATGACATGTCGTTTATGCTCGTAAGGTGACATATCCATCTCGCAATGACGTATTGTTTGTACACGTAAATTCACTACCATACTTGATATTTACTACCTAAGGAGAACGGGTGAACCTCATAATCAAAGACGCAGTACGACAGATACTATGAAGACTAGCAAGTGCGGTCTGAGGTTTTTTGGTGATCAAGCTCATCACGCCGTATCTAGGACCACTGAGATTTGGTGACTACACTACCATACTCAAGTACTTTGCTATATGGTCGGCGTTTGCTGATTTTGGACTCTACGTGATCGCGATGAAGCAACTCTGAGAGATCAAATGAAAGAAAAAAGAAAAAGGAGAAAAGAAAAAGGAATGAAGTAATGTAGATACATCAGATCATCTAACTTCTTATTACAACAAATTCGTCTCATCCAGATTGTTTATGATCGTGATGGTGTATACGACCGCTCTGGTCATATCCTACCTCATCCCATCCTACACGTCCAATCCATACCTCATCCGAGGACTCCCGCTAGGGATGATCTTCTCGGCAAGTTTCATGACAGCAGGTATTTTACAGATTCCTTTGCAGTTGTTTTGGCAGATGAAGCATCTGAGTATCGGGCTCATCCTAGCTAGGATCGTACAGATCGTCATACTGGGTATCAGTATATATGTGCTGTATCCGATGATAGACTTCTCCACATCTACTCCCGCAGTCCGAGCATTCAATGCGATACTCATCTCTGTGATCGCGAGTGGTGTGACGCAGGGACTGTATGTGTATATGGTAGGACGCAAGCATCTCCCGCTAAGGTGGCATCGAGATCGAACCTTTACCAAAAACATCCTCAAAAGTAATCGACAATACGGACTGGCTTACTATCTCAGTAGTTTTCACACCCTCATTGTGGTGATACTGATCTCGATATTTTATCCTACTACGCAGTGATATATATTTGCTGGGGTGTATGGTCTGGCGCTGAGTCTGATAGAGATACTCCTCATCATACCATCTGCATTGGGCAACTCTCTGATGCACGATATATGAGATGTATCATTGGCTGACAAGAAAAAACGTTTTGGGACGCTTCTCACCGTGGTAGTTATTATCTGATTGCTGGTCATAGGCAACTTCGTGATATTTGCTCCGCATGTGATATACTTTTTGGGAGGGAGTGATTTCCTTACTACTGCGACTCAGTTGGGGTCAGATTGGATATTGCCGTTTTTGGGTATAGTGATCACGCTGAGCTTCGCCAAGCAAGTGTTCAATTATCTGTTTGTCAGTACTGATCATCACAACAAACTCCTCTGGATCAATTTGTTTGGAGTGGTAGTGTGAGTGGGTATCGGTGTGCCACTGATACTCAGATACAATCTCATAGGCTGAGTCATCACGCAGATATTATTGGAGGCATTGTTTGTGCTGTGAGCGGTATATGTCGCCTGGAGACACGATGCTCTCCCTAGCATCCGTCATACTCTGTCCAGATGACTATGAGCTGTATGTGCGTGGTGTGTGATTATATTTTTGGGATCATATATGTACCTAGATATACCAGCAGACTCCTACCGATGGATACCCGCCGCGATAGTGATCAATAGTGTCATCCTCATCATCATCTTCCCTCAATACAAAAAAATATTGAGACAGCTATAACTATAAAAAAACCATAACAAAAAAACCTACACATCTCGTGTAGGTTTTTCTCTACTCGTTATCCTCTATTCTCTACTCTTCCTGTTTACCATCCACCAGCATAATCGCTAGGCGTACATCCTCCATATGGATTTGGTGAGGTACCTGGTCCACAATCAGTAGCAAGATTGCCAAATCATGTGTAGCCACCCGATCTATTTGCTGTTCTTATAGTGGATATACTATTTGATCATAGTGTGGTAGCGTTGTTTTTGAGGTTTTGGTATCTCTGAGCGCCACCATTGGACCAAAACGGGTCATCGTCATCTGTGCATCAGCCATAACCGTTGGGTGATGAGCCAGCTCTGCACTCATATCCAGATGCAGTAGTGCCTCCAGATCTAGATCTTTGTCTAGATGATGAGTTTGGAGATCGACCTAGATCTAGATCTACATGACCATAACATCCATTATTGCCTTGCGTGCCATATTGGTTTGGGCAGACATCATGATGATTGCAGATCCCATCTCCATCGGTATCTCCTCACTGATCCATACAAGGTGAGTCTGGATAGTATGTCTGAGTAGCCATTGCAGGACAGCCGTAGTTATTTACTAGCCCAAATATATGTGGACAGCTGTCTTTGTAGTCACACACACCGTCATTGTCTGAGTCCTTACATTTATTGATTTTTTGGTCATAAGGAGGATGATAGCTAGGGGGCTGGATGACTATATCGCATACATCCCCTAGACCGTTGCGATCAGTATCCCTTTGATTTGCGTTGCTGCGAGTAGGACAGTTATCTTCGTAGTCACATACTCAGTCATTGTCTATATCCAGTTTGCCATTGTCACATGGTCCAGCTGGTTCGCAAGCGTCTCATCTCTGGTCTCCATACGTGTTTTCTTGGTATTGATTTGGTACGGATGGACAGTTGTCGTAGTCATCACACACTCTATCTCTATCTGCATCTCATCATTGATCTTGGCAGTACTGCTGTGGTATCCTGACTGTATCACAATCATTGCCTACACCATCACCGTCACGATCTAGTTGTCCTGGATTGTATTGATCTACGCAGTTGTCTATTGTATTGCATACTCCATCATTGTCAGTATCTCATCACAGACCAGCACATGGATCCACTGGTTTTGGAGCTGGCTTTCTCTTTCCCTTGCATACGCAATTGCTTGTATATCTATCATGTATGGTGTTTGAGTTTCCATCATTACATGATGCTCATACTTGTATATGATAGTCTGTATCTCCGCATACCGGTTGAGGCTTGATGGTTCCTCTACAAGCACAGCTTGAAGTATATCTATCATTGATAGTGTTTGGATTACCATCATTACAACTCGCGCCTGGCTGGATATGGTAGTATACATCTCAGCATACTGGATTTGGTTTTATTGTTCCTCTGCAAGTGCAACTACTGTTATATCTATCGTTGATAGTGTTTGGATTTCCATCATTACACGATGCTCAGATTTGTATATGATAGTCTACATCTCCGCATACTGGATT